>NZ_JAKTID010000065.1:0-24963 GCF_027854795.1 Acinetobacter sp. AOR34_HL
TGGCAGGGGCGGCTGGATTCGAACCAACGGATGGCGAGATCAAAACCCGCTGCCTTACCACTTGGCGACGCCCCTAACGTGTAACTTTGAAATGTCTTAAAGGTGATTCTGCTAAACTGTTGACCAAGTAAGCTTTACAAGGTGCGTTTTGCAAAATCTTCTTTGTATCCATTTCACTGGTTACTTCAGTAAAAACACAAGCACCTGTACCTGTAAGCTTTGCTAGACCAAATTGATCTAAATATTGCATCGCTTCCTCAACTTCAGGGTATAACTGTCGAGCCAAAGGTTCAAAGTTATTTCCAAAGCTAGAAGGTTCTAACTGATAGGCGCAAAATTTAGTGATCTTAGAGTCTCTTGTCAATGTTTTTTGTGAAAATAACAATTGAGTGCTGATAAAACAATCAGGTTTTAAAATAATGAATTGTTTTTGATCTAAGTCTATGAATGATAAATGTTCACCTATGCCTTCTGCCCATGCATTTCGACCATAAATGAAGACAGGAACATCTGCACCAAGTTGCACACCATATTCAGCCAACTGTGTTTCATTTAAGCCGCATTCCCAAAGTTGATTGAGCACAATCAGTGTGGTTGCGGCATTGGATGATCCACCACCAAGACCAGCACCCATAGGAATATTTTTCTCTATCAAAATTTTTAGTCCACACGATTTTTTTGCATGTGGGCGTAATAATTGTGCTGCACGATAGATGAGATTTTGTTCAAGTTGAACTTCAGCAATACCTTCAATCTGTATTATTTCTTCAGACAAATTTTCAAAAGTCATCCAATCATATAGGTCAATCAATTGAAAAATCGTCTGTAATTCATGGTAACCGTTCGCTCGACGACCAGTAATATGCAGAAATAAATTTAATTTTGCAGGTGAAGGTACTCTAATCATAGATTAATTTAATCAATTATCGATTTTGAATCACCATTGTAATACGGTTTTCTTTATCTTCCGCAAGTGGTTGTTTAAGTAATAATTTATTTGGCAGCATTTGTGCGTCGTTATAACTAAAATCAACTGTCCAACCATCTTCAATGAGTTGCTTTAATCTATTATTTTCATCTTTTATGATTTGCGCATTTTGAGTCGCAGGTTTGGCTTGTACCCAATACGTCAAGTGCATAATTGGTGCTTGCCATCCTGTAGCTTTTTCAAGTAATTCTTCAGGTGTGGTCGCTGAAATAAGTCCAGTTTTTGCACTATTTAGTGTGACTTCACCAGGTTTACCTTGAATTTGTGTTTTTCCAACACCTAGGATTCCAGTTAATTCAATATCAAATTCATCTTGTTGCTGTGCCCATGTAAAGAATGCACTGCCAGATTGCTGCGGTGTGCGAACCCCAATTTTGCCTTGTAAGTTAAAATTATTTTCATCTTGAACTTGCGGTGTCACGATTGGTTTTTGGGGTTGAGTTAAGCTTTGACAACCACTAAGTATTAAAACACTTGAACTACAAATCGCAATGCATAGTTTTGACAATGAGCGCATGAATTTAACTCTTTTTTACTGTGACAGGTAAGATTAAGCCATCAAGTTGTTGTAATTGTGGGGCATTTACATGTTTTTGTTTTAATTGATGTAACACATCACTAAATTGAGTGAGAGCACCTTGCATATACAATGCTTTGGCATATCGAATTCCAATATTTACATTCTGGCTAATTTCATACGCTTGCCCAAGGACTTTGACTGCGGTATCAAAATCATTTTGTAAAAATGCGATATAACCTAGTGTATCTAAAATTGAGGCTTGTTCTGGTGCAAATTCTAGAGCGAGTTCCGCATACTTACGAGCCTCTTTTAAGCGACGATTTTGTAAAGCAAGGGTATAGGCGTATGCATTAAGATAGGTTGGACTGTTTGGCTCAATTGCCAATAATTGTTTCAGAGTCTTATCTAATTTATCTCGATCAGTGAAAGGATCAAGTAATAGTACTTCTGCATAAATGAGTTCAGGATCATCTGGTAAATTCTTTATTGCTTCATCCAGTAATGCTAAAGCCGCTTTTTTATTATTCATTTTCTTTAAAATATCAGCTTGTGCTTGATATAAGAAACTTGCATGTTGAGGATAATTCACACGCTCTTGGGTTAAGAAGCGTAGTGCATCATTCAATTGTTCTTGCTTCTCAAAAATAGCAATCATATTGCGTCTAGACACGATATATAAACTGCCGTCTACTAATCGATAATATGCCTTTGCTGTTTCATAATGCTGTTTGCGTTGAGCATTGATGGCTAAGTAGTAATAGGCTTCATTTTGATATTTGCTTGAATTACGCAAATCGACTAAGTACTGTTCTGCTTTTTCATATTGTTTCAAATCAATACTGGTTAAGCCTGCAATAAACAGTGCTTCTTCAGCATTTGGATGATCTTTTATAACATCTTCAAGTTTTTCTAATGCTGTTTGTTGATCATTAATCTGAATGTAATAACGCGCTTCCGCTAAACGAATATCGAGATTTTCTTTATTCTTGCGGCTTGCTTTAGCAAACCATTTTTGGGTTGCTTCATCATCTTGTAAAGCCATTAGCAGGTTGGCTTTCATTAAAATAAAACTAGTCGACTTAGACCGTTTACGCAATGCACGGTTAATATTCTTAAGCGCTTGCTCATACAAACCATCTTGCGCTTCTAGACCTGCGATCAAAGCCAATATTGAAGGATTGTCTTTTTCTGTGCTGGCACGTAAAGCATTTAATAAGATTTCGCGATCTTGAGCATTCTCAGGAGCAATTCCAGCCAAAATTTGTTCTAGATCAGAAGTGGGATCAATATTAAGGATTTTATCTAAGGTTTTTGCCGCAAGCTCATATTCATGCGTTTTCAATGCAATATGTGATAAGTAAAATAATGCTGGAACATCTTTAGGCTCTTGTTCAACCCAGTGCGTTGCAATATTTAATGCCGCTTGTAGATCATTGTATTCAAGAGCAACATCTAATGCGCGTTGCTTAATAGTTGTAGAGTTACTACGAATGGCAAGAACGGTGTAATTGTGTAATGCGGTTGCAATATCATCATAAGCAAGGGAAAATTCAGCAATCATGCTCTGTTGCAGTGCATTCTCAAAACTTTTGTCAGCATACATATCGTGTATTGCTTGTGCAGAGACATAAGAGCTCATGCTACCTAACAACAAGATTGTGGTAGAATACCGTCGAATCGTCTTGCCGCTAAACTTATTACGGCGATATAGCTGACGCAATTTTTATTGATCCAAAGTAATGCTTTTTATGACACCGATGTTGCACAATAACATAAATTTAGCGAAATGATGATCTGATATGTCTTTCTTTGCATTGGGTGTCAACCATCAAACAGCTTCTGTTGAACTACGTGAGCAAATCGCTTTCAATGCAGAGCGGTTAGCTGCGCTATTGCAGGAGCAACGTCAACATCCTTCATTGAAAGATATGGTGGTTGTGTCTACATGCAACCGCACAGAAGTTTATGCCATGACAGAAGACGCGGATAGCGTCTTAAACTGGCTCGCCCAAGTGAATAATATTGATGTAAAACAATTAACTCATCATGTTTATCGTTACGAAAACGCTCAAGCTGTTACACATTTAATGCGTGTCGCCAGTGGTTTGGATTCGCTGATGTTAGGCGAACCACAAATTTTGGGACAGGTAAAAAGTGCTCTTGCCCTATCAAAAAATGCTGAAACAGTATCCCCAGAATTGAATAGTGTTTTTGAATATGCTTTCTATGCAGCAAAGCGTGTACGCTCAGAAACGTCAGTCGGTAGCCATGCCGTATCAATGGGTTATGCCGTTGCGCAACTAGCATCACAAGTATTTAGCCACCCAGAAAAAATAACGGTAATGATTGTTGCTGCGGGTGAAATGAATACTTTGGTTGCCAAGCACCTCGCTGAAATGGGCGTGGCAAAAATGTTAATTTGTAATCGCAGTCGTGAACGAGCAGATCTTCTTGCTCAAGAAATTGCCCATCAAATCGATGTTGAAATTATTCCTTTCAATGAGTTAGCACAAAATTTATATCGCGCAGATGTAGTTTCAAGTTGTACAGGAAGTTTGCATCAAGTGATCGGATATGCAGATGTTAAATCAGCATTGAAGAAACGGCGTTATCAACAAATGTTGATGGTGGATTTAGCAGTTCCACGTGATATTGATCCAAAAGTTGAGTCACTAGATAACGTTTATTTATATGGCGTAGATGATTTACAAAGTGTGATAGATGAGAATCTTGCACAGCGTCGTCAAGCTGCTGTTGAAGCAGAAGTGATGGTAAATCAATTAGCGACACAATTGATTACTCAGCAAAAAGTTAAAGAGGCGGGCGGAACGATACAAGCCTACCGCCAACATAGCGAAGAAATGAGTCAAATTGAATTAGAACATGCCATGGATGCATTACAACATGGACATCCGCCTGAGCAAGTTCTGCAAGAGTTTGCTCATCGTTTGACGCAAAAATTGATGCATCCGACCTCCATTTTATTGCGTGAGGCGGCTAAAGCTGAGAGTCCTGATTATTTTGAATGGCTACAGCAGCATCTTCATGAAGTATTTGAGCATGAGCGCAAGCCAAAACAATAAAAAATTAGGATAGTAAGCGTAAGCTAATTTGCTTAGTTAATTCATTCAATTGCTGACGTAAGTTGCGTGATTCAATCAGTGTAATTGGTGATTTAAGTTTTAATCTTAAATATTTTTCCTGTAAACCTAGAGCATATTCCTTTGCTAATTTATCTGCAATTTCAGGTGCCTGAGTTAATGATTGAATATTGGTGCGTTGCATAATATCAGCAATCTCATGGCTAAAATTGCTACATGCACCGAGTACATAATAAATAGCTAACTCTTGATCATCAGGTAGATCATCAAACACGATATTTAGTACGGCTAAAATCTTGGCTAACAATTCTGTTTGATCAATCACCGCACGTAATTCTTCAAAATGGATATAAAGAAAGGGGTGATGCATCAAAATAGCGATCGCAAAATCTTCATCTTTGGTTTGGATATTAAAAGAAAGCGAAGCATCATGACTAATTTGTGGGGTAAAGCGTTTACCCAAGCCAAGTTTTTCACGGAAAGATTGGGTGAGCAAATAACGGAAAGAACCATGTTTGGGTAATAACTCCGTTAATTCTCGTAGTTCTCCCATGACTAAACTTTTACCTTCAGGTGTGCTGACATCATGTTGCCCTGTTAAATGGGCAAATACGAAGTCAGACAACAGTGGTGATTGTTGCAATAGCCTTTGGAAGTTTTCTAAACCTTCTCGACGAATCAAAGAGTCAGGATCATGCTCATTGGGTAATACAAAAAACTTTAATTCACGCCCATCATTAAGAAGTGGTAATGCGATTTCTAATGTACGACGTGCTGCTTTTTGACCTGCAGCATCACCATCGAAAGCGATGGTGATTCGCGAATTTTGCTTAAATAATGTGGTTAAGTGATCTGCATTACTTGCTGTTCCTAGTGTGGCGACAGCACCATTAATGCCGTATTGCTGCAAGGCGATGACATCCATATAACCTTCAACCATCAACCAATCATTGGCTTTAAGTTTACGACCCTCATATAAACCATAAAGTAATTGGTTCTTGTGAAAAACTTCTGAATCAGGTGAGTTGATGTATTTGGGTTTAATTTCATCATTTAATGCACGACCACCAAAACCGACCACACGTCCTTTGTGATCACGGATGGGGAAGATCACACGTTCTCGTAACAAATCAAAATCACGTCCACTATCACTAGAGCGAATTAAGCCAAGTTGCTTTAAGCCTTCAATATCTTGAGGGAAAGCTTTTTCTAAATGCTGCCAGTCTTCGGGCGCGTAACCTAAACGCCAAAATTGAATTGTTTGTGGTGACAAGCCGCGCTGCCTAAAATAATTCTGAGCTTTTTGACTATTAGGTAGCTGACGCTCATAAAATTGAGCTACATTTTCAAGAAGATCATATAAATTGCCTTCTTGTACATTTTCTTCAAATGCGAAAGACGGATCAAACTGCGCAAAAGGATCATCTATGAAACGATCCATATCTACAAAGTGCCCATCGGTATAGTCATCAACAGCAGGAGGCGGAGTTGTATGAGTCTCTTGTGCTACAGTTCGTGCTGTTTTTGTAATAGTCTGAGAACTACGTTTGTAGGATAGTTTTTTATTATCTTGGTTATCCTTGGGTAAATCGATACCTGTTTTATCAGATAGTTCCTTCATTACATCAACAAAGTTACGACCATCAATATCCATTAAAAAACGAATTGCATTGCCATTTGCCTGACAACCAAAGCAGTGATAGTACTGTTTATCACGATAAACATGGAATGAGGGGGACTTTTCTTGATGGAATGGACAACAGCCAGAATAGGTGCGCCCAGTCTTTTTTAACTTCACACGTTGACCAATCAAATCGACAATGTCGGTTCGATCTAAAATTTGATCAATCGTATGTTGTGGAATCGCCATGTGCATTTAACCATTCAGGTAGAAAGTGAAATATTTTGCCGAGCAAAATGTCAGAAATTATTGTTGCATAAAATAAAAAACAGGCAAGGAGAGTCTTGCCTGTTTGATGTATCAGATGATTGCAAATTAGTTTGCAGCATCGTCCTCTGATGAGTTTGTTGCTTCTGGTTTATCTAAAAGCCCAAAGCTAAGACGATTTGTCCAACTCGGCTTATTATTTTCAGCTGGTGCTACTGGTGTGACAACGGGTTCAGGTTGAGATGTTGACTCTGTTTCAGATTTATCAAGTAAACCAAAACTTAGGCGGTTGGTTAGGCTGCGCTGTTGAGCTTCAGATTTAACTTCTTCTTTCACTTCAACTGTTTTAGATTCACGACCTAACAAGCCCAAAGTAGCACGATTTACCCAACTACCTTCTTTGCGAGCAGCGCGTAGATTTACTTCACCATTTGATTTCACAAGGTTTGGATAATTGAGTTTTAGAATTTCGATATACTGCTGTGCAGTCGAATTGTCGCCAAGCTTTTGATAGCTGTAGGCAAGTGTTGCTAAAGCTTCAGGTGTTTGAGGTGTTTGAGGATAATGCTCAATCACCCATTGTGCGCGCTCAGCTGCAGCCAACCATGCTTTACGTTGGATATTAAAACGTGCCGCATTCATTTCACTTTCAGCTAATTCTTGACCAATAAATTTCATGCGTTGAGCCGCATCAACAGAATATTTACTGCTTGGGAAACGGCGAATTAAATCCACAAAATTCTGATATGCAACTTTTACATAGCTCACATCACGATGTGACTGCTGTAAAGAGGTGTAACGAATTAAGCTGTCGTAGTTCATTTCCATGTTCGCTACGCCACGAACATAATAAGCATAATCAACATTTGGATGCTGTGGATTTAGACGGATAAAACGCTCTGCAAGCGCAATCGTGCCTTCATAATCTTTCTGTTTGAATTTTGCATAGAGAAGTTCAAGTTGAGCTTGTTGCGTGTAGCGTCCTGTTGGATAGTAGGTATCTAACGCTTCAAGAGATTTAACCGCATCAGTGTATTGATTGCGATCAAGAGACTTTTGTGCTTTTTCGAAATAAACTTGCTCACTTGATTGTGGTCCTTTATCAACCACTTCTTTTTTACTTGGATTGCTGCTACAGCCCACAAATGCAGACGCTACACCTAAAGAAAGTGCAAGCATCGTAATTTTATAACGTGGTAGCGACATAAAAACTCCTCTGTTATTCTGGGCAATGAGCTACAATGGTTCTATTAAACCATTTTTGTACCGATCATCAAATGACTTCAGCACAATCTTCCAATTCAAACTTCTCTGAAACAGATTTCTTACTCGAAGATTCTGTGGATGCAGATAATCATAATTCTGACTCAACTGCAACACGTTTATCGTTGCAAATACAACTCGATGAAGAGTATCTCGGTCAGCGTATCGACCAAGTCGCGGCTATGGTATGGAGCGAATTTTCGCGAGAAAAACTTAAACAGTGGATGAAAGATGGTCATCTGTTGGTAAATGGTAACATCGTAAAACCGAAGTATCGTTGTGAAGGTAATGAGCTTCTAACCTTAGAAGTTGAGTTAGAAGCACAAACGACAAGCCAGCCTGAAAATATACCACTCAATGTCGTCTATGAAGATGATGATATTATCGTGATCAATAAAGAAGTAGGGATGGTTGTTCATCCAGGTGCAGGTAATCCATCGGGAACACTGGTAAATGCTTTACTTTATCATGCGCCAAAACTTGCAGAACTTTCTCGAGCTGGTTTAGTTCATCGTATTGATAAGGATACCAGTGGTTTATTGGTTGTTGCCAAAAATCTAGAAGCTCAATTTTCGCTAAGTAAACAACTCGCTAAAAAAACAGTCTATCGTGTTTATGATCTAGTGGTTTATGGAAACATTATCGCTGGTGGAACGATTGATGAGCCGATTAAAAGACATCCAGTCGATCGCGTGAAAATGGCGATCCTACCTGGTGGTCGAGAAGCGGTAACTCACTATAACGTGAAAGAACGATTTAGAGATTTTACTCGCGTTCAAGCGCAACTAGAAACAGGACGTACTCATCAGATCCGCGTGCATTTTAGCTATCTAGGATATGGTTTGGTCGGTGATCCAGTTTATGTAAATCGTGTGCGTTTACCTGCTGGTGCTTCTGAAACATTGATTGATATGTTGCGTAGCTTTAAACGTCAAGCATTGCATGCAGCAAAACTTGGTCTCGTTCATCCTCGCACTGGTGAAGAAATGATGTTTGAAGCACCGTGGCCTGAAGACTTTAAGCAATTAGTTGAAGTATTGCGCACTGAAAATAAGGCTTATTAAACGATCTTTGGAATAAAATATGGAATTTGTACAAGGTTTGCCTAAAGGTGTTTACGTCGGTCAAACGTGTATTGAGCATCCTCAAGCGATTGCAACGCCAAATCAAAATCTAAAAGGTTTTAATTTAGCATTGCATGTTAATGATGAAGCACAGCGAGTTCAGCAACATCGCATGATTTTGCTTAATCAACTATCAAATTATGGTGTTGATAAGATTACATGGATGACACAAACGCACAGCACGATTTGTCTAACTATCAATGAACAAATTCCATTTAATGCCCCTGAAGGCGATGGCTTAGTCACACAGCGTGCAGGACATGCACTCATGATGATGACAGCGGATTGTTTACCAGTCGTTTTAGGAAATGCTGAGGGTACAGAGGTTGCTAATCTACATGCAGGCTGGAGAGGTTTGGCGAATGGTATCATTGAAAACACCGTCGCTCAGATGCAATCGCAGCCAGCTTGGGCATGGTTTGGAGCTGCGATTAGTCAACCTTGCTTTGAGGTCGGGGCAGAGGTGAAAGCTGCATTCTGTGAAAAATATACTGAACTGGAATTTGCATTTATCTCAGGACAGACTGAGGGTAAATATTTAGCTGATTTATATGCAATCGCTCGGTTTATTTTAAATCGCTTAGGTGTGCAGAATGTTTTGGGTGGTAATCAATGTTCATTCCGACAAACTACAGATTATTTTTCTTATCGTCGAGATTCTAAAACAGGACGTATGGCAACATTTGTGTTTATGCAATAATTTTAATTGAATAAGCAGTTGATTCGCTTAGTTGTGATGAAAAATGTTAAACTTGATTCAATTCATTGGTTTTTAAATTTTCCATGTCTTTCATTGATCAAGAAACTCCTAAAGTTCAAGTTTGTGTAATTTTTCATAGTCCTTATGGACATACTGCAAAAGTTGCGCAACATATTGCTCAAGGTGCGGAACAGGGAGGGGCAGAAGTGCATCTCATTTCTGTTGCTGCTCCACAGTGGGATTTAATCGATCAAGCAGATGTGATCGTAATGGGTTGCCCAACTTATATGGGTAGTCTGACTTCTGCGCTCAAGCAATTCATGGAAGACTCGTCTAAGCGATGGCTTGCGCGAACTTGGCAAGGAAAAATAGCTGCGGGCTTTACCAATGGTGGTGGATTAAGCGGTGATAAATTGGCGGTGTTGCAACAGATCAATCTGTTTGCAATGCAGCATGGCATGTTATGGGCGGGATTACCGTTTATGCCAACAGGACGAAGTCCATCAGATATTAACCGTATGTCCAGCTTTCTAGGTTTAATGACTCAATCAGATAATGCAAGCGTCGAAGTAACACCACCAGAAGGTGATTTAGAAACCGCACGTAAATTTGGCAAATATTTAGCAGAATTACGATTAAAACAGATCAACATCTGATACCTATAAAAAACCTCCAATATCCTTGGAGGTTTTTTTATTATTTATGCAGCATACGTGCTTTATCACGCTGCCAATCACGGTCTTTTTCCGTAGCACGTTTGTCATGTAATTGCTTACCTTTGACCAACGCAATTTCGAGCTTAACCAAGTGACCTTTCCAATAGCAGGCTAAAGGAACACATGAATAACCTTTTTGGTTCACAGCACCTAGTAACTTTTCTAGTTCACGACGAGATAATAATAACTTTCGTGTACGTGTCGATTCAGGTACGACATGGGTTGATGCAGACAATAAAGGCTGAATCTGTGAACCAAATAAAAAGGCTTCACCATTTTTAAAAATGACATAACTTTCAGACAAGGTCATACGTCCAGCACGTAAGGATTTTACTTCCCAACCCTGAAGTGACATGCCTGCTTCAAATTTTTCTTCGATAAAGTAATCGTGACGCGCTCTTTTATTCTGAGCAATCGTGCCACCATTATGTTTTTTTACAACTGTTGCTTGCGCCATAATTCAAACTTCCACAATTGCATCTATTGTGCCGTAAAACGTAACCTTTTTCCATTGTTTAGGAATTTCGCGTTTATTGCGAACTTTTGTTAAAATACACGCCTTATCTCATTCACTTAGAGTACAACGCATGTCTAAAACACGTGTGATTTATCCAGGGACCTTTGATCCGATTACCAATGGACATGTTGATTTAGTTGCAAGAGCATCAAAAATGTTTGATGAAGTTGTTGTTGCAATTGCAATTGGTCATCATAAAAATCCTGTGTTTAGTTTAGAAGAGCGTGTTGAGTTAGCCAAAGCATCATTAAGTCATCTAACCAATGTTGAGTTTGTGGGATTTGATGGCTTGTTGGTTAACTTTTTCCGTGAACAACGTGCTACAGCTGTACTTCGTGGTCTAAGAGCGATTTCTGACTTTGAATATGAATTCCAATTAGCCAATATGAATCGTCAGCTTGATCCTCATTTTGAGTCTGTATTTCTAACGCCTTCAGAGCAATACTCATTTATTTCATCGACATTAGTTCGTGAAATTGCTCGTTTAAAGGGTGACGTAACCAAGTTCGTGCCTGCTGTTGTCGTTGAGGCATTTGAGCGTAAACATCAACAAGGTTGGTAGCGTGTCTTTATATATAACAGATGAATGCATCAATTGTGATGTCTGTGAGCCTGTATGTCCCAATGAAGCAATTTATATGGGGGAATCAATCTATGAGATTGATCCTGCGCTTTGTACAGAGTGCGTGGGTCATCATGACAAACCGCAGTGCCAACTATTTTGTCCAGTTGATTGTATTCCTCTTGATCCCAATCATGTTGAGTCACAAGACCAACTGATGGAAAAATATAAAAAATTGACAGCGCAAAAAAATACAAGCAATTAACTTTGAACTTTGATAATATGCGCCTCGAAGTGGGCTGGACGGTCGCTGCTGTGGAGGTCTCCGTGACTGAAGCAGGGGAGGAAAGTCCGGGCTTCATAGGGCAGGGTGCCAGGTAACGCCTGGGCGGCGAAAGCCGACGGCAAGTGCAGCAGAGAGTAGACCGCCTCATTCGTGAGGTAAGGGTGAAAGGGTGCGGTAAGAGCGCACCGCGTGTCTGGTAACAGTTCACGGCAAGGTAAACCCCACCAGAAGCAAGACCAAATAGGAATCCTGAGGTACGGCCCGTACTGGATTCGGGTAGGTCGCTTGAGCGTATGAGTGATTGTACGCCTAGAGGAATGATCGTCCTCGACAGAACCCGGCTTATAGGCCCACTTCTAAGTTTTTTTGAAAATTGTGCTTGACGTGTGTAGCGAAAGTTAAGATAATGCGCCCACAGTTTTCGGCTATGTAGCTCAGTTGGTTAGAGCACCGCACTCATAATGCGGGGGTCACAAGTTCAAGTCTCGTCATAGCCACCATTTTATAGACCACGCTCCTGCGTGGTCTCTTTTTGTCTATTGTTTTTATAATTTTTTAAATACCTTTTTAACAAACTAATTTTACAGTTTAGTTAAGTCTTTAAATTTTTATGAAATTGCCGAAAAATGATCAAATATGATTTAAAAGAATAAAAACTGTTCATATGTTCCGTATTTTCAACTTCATAGGCTTGACCGTTTAAGCGGAACACTAGATAATGCGCACACAGTTTACGGCTATGTAGCTCAGTTGGTTAGAGCACCGCACTCATAATGCGGGGGTCACAAGTTCAAGTCTCGTCATAGCCACCATTTTAAAAACCACGCTCCTGCGTGGTTTCTTTTTATCCATAGTTCTTTTCTACTCAGCGCTGACTTGAGCTAGATTAGAGATGTTTTTCGATAACTTGTAGGGTCTGAGGGTTGTCGTAGAAAGGTTTTAAAACCATGTGAATAATGGGTTCTAACACATTATGTTCATCTAAGGCTTTAACAACTTTTGGATAAAAACGAACTGCCTCATTGCGTAGATCGCTTTCTTCCAAGCCAATAGCTGTGAAAACATCTTGTAGGCTTTCATCTTTATAAAAATCATAGAAAACTTTAACGCCATAGAGAATCAGATCTTGCAAAAATGAAGACTGGCGTAATTCTTTCCAATACTCATAGATCATCACAAAGAACTCTTCTGCATCTAGAGGAGTGACTTGCTTAGTGTATTCAGAGAGTGGTTTAGATTTATTATCATCCCATATATTGCGTGCCAAACTTTCTAGATCATCATTTGATAATAGACTCAAATCAACAAGTTGTTCTTGAATAAAGCGTGCAATACTTTCTTCTATTTTTTGCTCAATACGTTGTTGTTGGCGATAGGAAAAAGTTTTTAATTTCTGCTGCCATTCATATTTACTATCTTGAGCTTTTTCTTCATCAGCTGTAGCAAATAGTTTGGGTAATTTATTCTGTAGTGTAGAGGTTGCTATATATAAGCAGAGTTGCTCAATGGATGGGCTTTCTTTTAGAAATTTATTCAAATATTGTCGAATATTATCTAATTCTAAGATTTTAGATAGCCACATTTCAAATTGATGATCTGAGAATACATCTTGGAGTTGTGCTGAGGATTGCAAGGAAAAAACATGAAGACGCTGGGCAATTTCTCCAATGAATTCTAATAGTCCAGCACCTAATTGCATTTCAAAAGCATAGCGTTTAACTACAGCTTGAATTTGATCAAGCTCTACAACTTCTTTCAGTTTTATATTCGGAGCATGTTGTAAAAAAAGCTGAATAAACTGTTGGAAAAACTCGGGTGAGAGTTGAGTAGTGAGTTGGTTTTTATAAAAGGCCACTTGCTCAAGCATAAGTGCTTGAGCAAGTAATTGTGACTTTTCAGAAACAATTTTTTCAGTCATTCGTTGTCCATCCGTTGACGATAGGGTAGCGTCGTTCACGGCTAAAAGCACGTGAGCTGATGCGTGGTCCGATTGCACCTTGACGACGTTTGTATTCGTTGCGATCAACCAATCGAATCACTTTTTCTACCACTTCAGCATCAAATCCTCTCGCAATAATATCTGCTTGGCTTTGATCTTCTTCGATGTATGCATAAAGTATCGCATCAAGTACATCGTAAGCTGGTAAAGAGTCTTGGTCAGTTTGATCAGGGCGTAACTCGGCAGAAGGGGGGCGGCTGATCACACGCTCTGGAATTACAGGGGTTTCACTTAAAGTATTACGATATTTTGCTAATTCAAATACGATGGTTTTGTAGACATCTTTCAATACAGAAAAACCACCAACCATATCGCCATAAAGGGTGCAGTAACCAACTGATATTTCAGATTTGTTACCAGTCGATAATACGAGGTTACCAAACTTATTAGATAAGCCCATCAATAGCGTACCGCGAGTACGTGCTTGTAAGTTTTCTTCGGTTGCATCAGCTGGTGTGTTTCCAAAGAATGGATAAAGCGTTTGCATAAAGCTATTTACAATAGGATGGATCTCAGCGATACCAAAAGTTACGCCCATACGACGAGCTTGCTCGGTCGCATCTTCCACACTCATTTGTGACGTGTATGTATATGGCATCATAACTGCTTGAACTTTATCTGCCCCGATCGCATCCACTGCGATTGCAAGTGTTAATGCAGAATCAATACCACCAGATAAACCTAAAATGACACCTGGGAAGCCTGAACGTTGTACGTAATCACGAGTTGCCATTACGAGTGCTTGATAAATTTCAGCAAAGGTTTCAAGTGCAGGGGCTGATTCAGTTTTTTTGAATTCTTTTTGCTCTACATCATATTCAACAAAATAAATTGATTCTTGGAAACTTGGAGCTTGTAGTGGGATTTCTCCATTTTTGTTGGTTACAAAACTTGAACCATCAAAAATTAGATCATCTTGACCACCTACTTGGTTAACATAAACTAGATTGAGATTTAACTGTTTAGCTAACTCATTTAAAGTTTGGATACGATGTTGCGGTTTACCTACTTCGTAAGGTGAAGCATTAAGAACCAATGCTGTTTCTACATTGAGCTGGCTTAATTGCTTAACAGTATTCAGTGACCAAACATCTTCACAAATAAGTACACCAAATTTATGACCTAAATATTCAAAAATTAGATGCTGATGACCTTCTTGGAAGTAGCGTTTTTCATCAAAAACACCATAATTTGGTAAGTTATGCTTATTATAAATCCCTAAAACTTGTCCATCTTTCATCACAGCTGCTGAGTTATAGCGGTAGCCATCTTCGGTTTGATGAACAAAACCAAATACCATGACGATATCTTTGACTTCACTTAATTGTGCAAATGCTTTCTGCGTGCGTTTGCTTAAATTAGGTCGAATCAATAAATCTTCAGCTGGATATCCGATTGTTGATAATTCTGGAAAGATGATTAAATCGGCTTGCTGCTGTTTTGCTAAATTTGCTTGCTCAACCATCTTTTGAGTATTTGCGTCAATATTGCCAATATGCGGAGAGAACTGGGCAAGGGCAATTTTAAAATTTTTCATTCAAACTTAATCCTGAGTCTTAACATGTGTTGATATACAAGTTCTTGATTTGTGTAAGTATAATTTTAAAGAACGTTGTATATCATAGCGCCAAACATTCTATATCTTAAAGAAAAATGACAAGGTGTCTAATATATACTAATTGCACATTTTTCTGCGTAAAAATAACAAGTTTTTCTGTTTTAAAGAGCAACATTTTTAAATGGTTGCGTAGTGATGGTGCATGACTATGAATAAACTTAGCATTGTCATTTATTCTTTTTTTTCGTGTCACTTTCGCATACCGAAATGACAGTTCAATGACATGAATAGAAACACTCTTTTTCGATTATTTCGGTAATGGGATAAAAAAATACAAAAAATTAGAGTTTTCGTAAAATTTAAATCTATCAAAAACATAATTTTATTGAATTGAGTCTTTTTTGACCGTTCGTCGGGAATCCTTTTGCTACACTTGAGTGTACAAATGTGCACTGCTATTATCCTAATTAATGTGAACATCTGTACACTATATGTAACAGTAAAAATATGCATTTCGCATATAAAAAGAGGAAATAGAAATGTCAGTACTTTTAGTTTTAGTTGTTGCGTCTTGTTCTGCTATCGCAGTAGGTCGTGTGGGAACTATCTTGTTAAACCAAGATGATAAATAAATAGTTTTATAAATAATGGTCTGTTAAGAGAGGTAATGATTATGTCAGTTGTATTTTTTCCAGTAATTGCGTTTGGTTTAGCTGTTGTAGTTGGTCGTATTGGTACTTTAATGTTCCAAGAGAGCAAGTACAAGAGTCAGAGTAAGTTTGATTAATTAAACTTTTGATGAGAGGTAATAAGTTATGGTGATTCCAACAATCTTATATCCAGTAATTGCTTTTGGATTGGCAATTGGTGTGGGACGTATCGGTACAATTGTTAAAGATGCGATGCGTGTAGATTTTACGACTGAAATGGATGATAGTCATGAACTTAGCTCAGAGAGCAGTAAAAACACAGCAGCATAGAATTGCTAATGATGTTTCAAGCTGAAAAGCCCTGTAAATAAACGACAGGGCTTTTTTTATTTCTGAAGAATAATATTTGGAACTTTTTTTAGAAAAATATCACGTGCGATGTCACCTTGCTGTTCAATGTTATATTCATTGAATTTCTTTCCAACTATAAATTGATACCGGTAAGGGTTGTATTGTTTAAAACTTAGATAATAACCAAGTTGCAATATTGCGCCTTTTACAATCACATTTGTGTTTTGCTGAAACTGCAGAATATGTGCAAGTTCATGAATGAAGAGACTTTGCAATCCGATTGAACATTTTGAGTAATCTTTACTAAAATATTTTTGATGAACGTACAGGTTGCCATTTGGCGCTATAATTATGTTTTCAGGTTGCCAAGGTAGAAAGGGGATATTGAAAATTTTTACTTCTGAATAATGAATAAGTTCGCCAAATACAGATTGAGCAATCGCAATTTCACCATTAGTTAAGCCACGATATTCAAATTCTTGTATGTTGAGGAAGGAAATCAGTTCAGAGATCAGTCGAGATCTTAACCATTCAATACGATGCTTTAGAAGGTTGTACATTTGAGTTCTATAATTGTATTTGATTAAAAATATGACATCAATTCAAATAAGAAAAGCCCCAGTTAAAACTGAGGCTTTACAACAACGAGAATGACAACTGCAAATAAAATCACTGTTGGCATTTCATTAAAGAAGCGCCAAAACTTATGAGATTTATAATGTGCATTCCCGATGAGTTTCTTTCGGTAATAGCCACATACAAGATGGTAAATGACTAGGAGGCCTACTAAAGCTACTTTAAGATAAAACCATAAGGCTTCATGATAGTGGCGAGTGGCATCACCCCAATCCACAAGGAAATGGGCGGTCACAAGCGTGGCAATCATAGATGGCCACATGATGCCACGATATAATTTACGTTCCATTACTTCAAAGCGTTGATGACTTACAGCATCCTCACTCATCGCATGATAAACATAAAGCCGTGGTAGATAGAACAACGCAGCGAACCAACACACCACAGCAATAATATGTAATGCTTTTACCCACAAGAAAGCATCAGAAGGTGCATCCATCGATAATCCTACGTGGGATTATGTATCCCACTTCTTGAAAATAAGGCAAGCGTTAACACCGCCAAAGCCAAAACTGTTACTCATCACAGTATTCAGTTTTGCATCACGTTTTTCAAGTACAATATCGAAACCTTTCGCGCCTTCATCCAGTTCTGTAACGTTGATGTTCGGTGCGATAAAGTCATTTTGCATCATTAGTACAGAGTAGATTGCTTCCTGTACACCTGCTGCACCCAAACTGTGGCCAGTCATTGATTTGGTTGAGCTTAGTGCAGGTACATTACCTTCACCAAAAGCACGTTCCATTGCTTTTAATTCGGTTACATCACCCGCAGGTGTTGAAGTCCCGTGAGTATTGACATAGTCGATTTGTTCAATGCCGTGTTGTTTTGCTTCATCAAGTGCCATGAGAATACAACGCGTAGCACCTTCACCAGATGGAGCAACCATATCTGCACCGTCGCTGTTGGCAGCATAAGCGACTACTTCTGCTAAAATGTTCGCACCACGTGCTTGAGCATGCTCAAGTGATTCAAGAACCACAAAGCCACCACCACCCGCGATCACGAAACCGTCACGATCAGCTGAATAAGGACGAGATGCTGTTTCTGGTGTATCGTTATATTTAGAACACAATGCACCCATAGCATCAAAAAGTAAGCTTTGAGACCAGTGATCTTCTTCACCACCACCAGCAAGCATTAAATCTTGTTTACCTAATTGAATCAGGTTGTAAGCATAACCAATTGCATCAGCAGAAGTTGCACATGCACTAGTAATAGAGTGAGCAATGCCTTGTAGTTTTAATGCAACACCAACGTTTGCAGTAATCGTATTACTCATGTTGCGTGGAACAAAGAAAGGTCCAATTTTACGTGCACCTTTTTCTTCCAGTAATTTAACCATCTCTGCAACAGAAGCAGTTGAGTTACCGCCACTACCACCAGCAATACCGTATCTTGGGTTGTTAGCTAGGTCTTCTTGTTTGAGACCTGCATGTTCAACGGCTGCAATAGCGGCATTGTAAGCATACATCGCACACACGCCCATGAAGCGTTTCAATTTACGATCAATGCCATCAAAATCTTGAACAGCTGCTGCGCTCACATGACTTTTGAAATTAAGTTCAGCATAAGTTGGGTTAAAACGTGTCCCAGAGATTCCATTTTTTAGAGAATGAGTAACCTCTTCCAAAGAGTTACCGATACATGAGTTGATGCCCATACCAGTGATTACAACACGTTTCATTTACAGTTCCCTTTTATGGTAATACTAAGCCTTGTACAACATCGCTATAGTTAAAATCAGGAAAAAATAACGATCAAATTGGCTCATGAGTGAATGACACCATGATAGCAGAAAGGTTTTTTATTTCTTATGGCAAATATTATGTCTATTTTCAGTTATGTA
Organism: Acinetobacter sp. AOR34_HL; assembly: GCF_027854795.1. NCBI lineage: Bacteria > Pseudomonadati > Pseudomonadota > Gammaproteobacteria > Moraxellales > Moraxellaceae > Acinetobacter > Acinetobacter sp. AOR34_HL. The sequence continues at coordinate 18,709 of NZ_JAKTID010000065.1, forward strand.
AAGATTAGTAAGTTTAGAACGACATAAGGTGAAAGCTAATGAAATTATACAGATTCAAGTTGAGATAAATCTGTATTCAACCTAGTATTTACCTAGAAATGCACAGATTAAAGAATAGAGGTACTTGATGACAAATTCTAAAAATAAGCAAACTTCAGGTTTATTTGCTCAAGCATTTGGAGTGGCTAAAAAGCTCAGCTCTGAATTGCAAAAACTCCAAGTTGCCCCGATAACATCTGGTGCGAAACTTTCCAATTCATCTAATATTGTTGAAGGAAATGCGCGTTTCAAAAGTCCATTTGAAGTGGAGAAATATGAAAGCCCTCAACAGATGCTGCGTCAACAACTTCCTAAATTGTCACATCAATTGCTAGGTAAGCATTATACGAAGGTAAATAATGTGGCGACTTTTGTTTCACCTGATTTAGGTGAAAAAGTTTCAGATTATTTATTTCAATGGTTGAATGAATTTAGTTCAAATAGTTCTTTGACTGAAAAGATTCTCGAAGAAGCAGGAGTTAAAGATCTTGCTGAGTTGACACAGGATACTGGGCGCTCGCAACGTTTAAGTCAGGCACTCATTGAGCAAAATAAATTACTTGCAGCTGCTCAGGGATTAATCACTGGTGCTACTGGAGTTTGGGGTGCTGCAATCGATATACCTGCTTCGATCGTTTTGGTATTACGCACGATTTACCAAACTGGTCGCTCTCATGGTTTCGATTTATCTGAAGAGCTTGATCAAGATATCGTGGCCTTTATTTTTAAAGAAATTGATTTAGGTCTTGTCGCAGAAAAACAAACATTATTACTTGCTTTAAAAGCTTTACAGTCAATGTTAGACACGCATGATTTGCAACATTTTCAACAGTTATTAGGCTCTAATAATGATGTTGAATTGTTGAAGAAGTGGTTGGTTGATGCTGATGGGCAATTTAAGTGGGGGTGGTTAAATCATATTCCACAAGCTTCAGTGATTGGGAAACTAACACCGATCGCGGGTGCAGTTGTCGGTGGTTTTTATAGCTGGAAACTTCTAGAAGATGTGGGGCATAAATCACAATCAGTATTTGGGGCGGCGCGATTCTATATAAATGAGCATCCTAATGAAAAGATTTCTCCATTAGAGGCATATTACAAAGCTGAAGCATTATTAAGAAAAGCAAGTCCGAAACTTTTACAGGCAACAGAACTTGATGTCGCAAGTAAAATAGCTCCAGCCGAAAATCTAAAAAATGATGTTATCACTCATGTGGCTGTTCAGATAAAAGATGAGCTCATAGAAAATTCAACAAAAGATGAAAAGGTTGAAGAGGGTATTCTGAAGCTTGCTGAACAACATGTAACAGAACATGAATATTCTCAACAAAAACCAGCGATTAAAGCGACAGATGGTGATGACACCTTGGCTGATGAGACTGAACAATTATCCGAACAAAAGACAATAGATATTGAGCCTGCATCAACAAAGCATAGCTAATATATATGTGATGTATAAAAGCATCTAAAAGTTAACAAAAATCTAGAAATGGTCAACACTTGCTTTAGCCTGCAATGTTGACCATTTTTACTTCTTGACTTACAATTGTGTGCCCTTAGAAAGAGGTGCTTTTCTTTTTAAGGTTGTTTAATAACGGGAGAATTGCCAAATGGCAACAACAAATCAGTTGATCCGTAAGGGTCGTACAACTTTGATTGAAAAATCAAAAGTTCCTGCGTTGAAGGCTTGTCCACAACGTCGTGGTGTATGTACACGTGTATATACGACTACTCCTAAAAAACCTAACTCAGCAATGCGTAAGGTTTGCCGTGTTCGCTTAACTTCTGGTTTTGAAGTATCAAGCTATATCGGTGGTGAAGGTCATAACTTACAAGAGCACAGTGTTGTTCTAATCCGTGGTGGTCGTGTTAAAGACTTACCAGGTGTACGTTACCATACCGTTCGTGGTTCTTTAGACTGTGCTGGCGTGAAAGATCGTAACCAGTCACGTTCTAAATACGGTGCTAAACGTCCTAAGAAGTAATTCTAGGCAACCAGCCCAAACAACCCTTTAGCGTTTCGCTTGTTTGAATTCTTCATAGATTTGTAATTCAAGCGACGTATAGTAAGGCCAGCGTAGCGTACATGGCACTTGTACAAACTGCTGGATCATCCTGAAGTGTCATAATATTAGGTGTATTAAAATGCCAAGACGTCGCGTAGTCGCTGCTCGTGAGATCCTTCCAGATCCAAAATTTAGCAGCCAAACAATCGCTAAATTCATGAACCACGTAATGCAAGATGGTAAAAAATCTGTAGCTGAAGGTATCGTTTACGGTGCTTTAGAGCGTGTTCAAGAAAAAAACAAAGTAGACCCAGTTGAATTTTTCGAGACTACTCTTGAAAAAGTTCGTCCTATGGTCGAAGTAAAAGCACGCCGTGTTGGTGGTGCTACTTATCAAGTACCTATGGAAGTACGCCCATCCCGTCGTACTGCCTTAGCAATGCGTTGGTTAGTAGATGCTGCTGCTAAGCGTTCTGAAAAAACGATGGCTTTACGTCTTGCTGGTGAGTTGCTTGATGCAGCTGAAGGTAAAGGTGCAGCGATCAAAAAACGTGAAGACGTGCATCGTATGGCTGAAGCCAACAAAGCCTTCTCTCACTACCGTTTCTAAACGGATAAAACAGTCCCTAATCAGGAGAATATTCATGCGTACAGCAGCTCGATTCAACATTGCTCTTTATCAAAGTGGGAGCTTTGCGGGTATTTAAGTTGCCTGCTTGGATATTCGTGCGCATCAATTTAATTGATGCGTCCTGTTTTAAAGATAACATTTAGGAATGTAAGACATCATGGCTCGCCAAACCCCGATTACTCGTTACCGTAACATTGGTATTTCTGCGCACATTGACGCAGGTAAAACAACTACAACTGAACGTATCTTGTTCTACACAGGTGTATCTCACAAAATTGGTGAAGTACACGACGGTGCAGCAACAATGGACTGGATGGAACAAGAGCAAGAGCGTGGTATTACCATTACTTCTGCTGCTACGACTTGTTTCTGGTCTGGTATGGGCAACCAATTCGAACAACACCGTATCAACGTAATTGATACACCGGGACACGTTGACTTCACAATTGAAGTTGAGCGTTCTATGCGTGTTCTTGACGGTGCGTGCATGGTTTACTGTGCTGTTGGTGGTGTTCAACCTCAGTCTGAAACTGTATGGCGTCAAGCTAACAAATATAAAGTGCCTCGTTTAGCATTCGTGAACAAGATGGACCGTACTGGTGCAAACTTCTTCCGTGCTGTAGAGCAAGTTAAAACTCGTTTAGGCGGTAACCCTGTACCTATCGTTGTACCAATCGGTGCAGAAGATACATTTGCAGGTGTTGTAGACCTTATCGAAATGAAAGCGATTATCTGGGATGAACCATCTCAAGGTATGAAGTTTGAATATGGTGAGATTCCTGCTGACCTAGTTGATACTGCTAACGAATGGCGTACTAACATGGTTGAAGCGGCTGCTGAAGCTTCTGAAGAGTTAATGGACAAGTACCTTGAAGAGGGTGATCTTTCTAAAGAAGACATCGTTGCAGGTTTACGTGCTCGTACATTAGCATCTGAAATCCAAGTTATGCTTTGTGGTTCAGCGTTCAAAAACAAAGGTGTTCAACGTATGTTGGATGCTGTGATTGAATTCTTACCATCGCCAACAGAAGTTAAAGCAATCGAAGGTATCCTTGACGATAAAGCTGAAACTAAAGCATCTCGTGAAGCATCTGACGAAGCTCCGTTCTCTGCGCTTGCGTTCAAAATCATGAACGACAAATTCGTAGGTAACTTAACTTTCGTACGTGTTTATTCTGGTGTTCTTAAACAAGGTGACCCAGTATATAACCCGGTTAAGTCTAAGCGTGAACGTATCGGTCGTATCGTGCAAATGCATGCGAACGAGCGTCAAGATCTTGATGAAATCCGTGCAGGTGATATCGCAGCGTGTGTAGGTCTTAAAGACGTTACAACTGGTGATACATTATGTGATGAGAAAAACATCATTACACTTGAGCGTATGGAATTCCCTGAGCCAGTAATTTCATTGGCTGTTGAACCAAAAACTAAAGCTGACCAAGAAAAAATGTCAATTGCTTTAGGTCGTTTGGCGAAAGAAGATCCATCGTTCCGTGTACGTACTGACGAAGAATCTGGTCAAACAATTATTGCTGGTATGGGTGAGCTTCACCTTGACATCATCGTTGACCGTATGAAACGTGAGTTCGGTGTTGAAGCGAATATCGGTAAACCAATGGTTGCTTATCGTGAAACGATTAAGAAAACTGTTGAGCAAGAAGGTAAATTCGTACGTCAAACAGGTGGTAAAGGTAAATTCGGTCATGTATATGTTCGTTTAGAGCCACTTGATGTTGAAGCTGCTGGTAAAGAATACGAATTCGCTGAAGAAGTTGTTGGTGGTGTAGTACCAAAAGAATTCTTCGGTGCAGTTGATAAAGGTATTCAAGAGCGTATGAAGAATGGTGTCTTGGCTGGTTACCCAGTTGTAGGCGTTAAAGCTGTTCTTTTTGACGGTTCTTACCACGATGTCGACTCTGATGAATTGTCGTTCAAAATGGCTGGTTCTTATGCGTTCCGTGATGGTTTCATGAAAGCAGATCCAATTCTTCTTGAACCTATCATGAAAGTTGAAGTAGAAACTCCAGAAGACTACATGGGCGATATCATGGGTGACTTAAACCGTCGTCGTGGTATGGTTCAAGGTATGGACGATCTTCCTGGTGGAACAAAAGCAATTAAAGCAGAAGTTCCATTAGCTGAGATGTTTGGTTACGCTACTCAAATGCGTTCTATGTCTCAAGGTCGTGCTACTTATTCTATGGAATTCGCTAAGTACGCTGAAACTCCACGTAACGTGGCTGAAGGCATCATCGCTAAGTTCCAAGCTGGCGGTAAAAAAGGTGACGACGAGTAATCTTTCGATTACTATATTACCCAACTAAAATTTAGTTAAAAACCAAGCGCTCATGAGCGACCCTCATGAGCAGTTTATAAAGGAAGATCATCATGGCTAAAGCCAAGTTTGAACGTAATAAACCACACGTAAACGTGGGTACAATTGGTCACGTTGACCATGGTAAAACAACTTTAACTGCTGCGATTGCAACAATTTGTGCAAAAACTTACGGCGGTGAAGCGAAAGATTACTCACAAATCGACTCTGCTCCTGAAGAAAAAGCACGTGGTATTACAATTAATACATCACACGTAGAATACGATTCTCCAATCCGTCACTACGCTCACGTAGACTGCCCGGGCCACGCCGATTATGTTAAAAACATGATTACTGGTGCTGCTCAGATGGACGGCGCGATCCTTGTATGTGCTGCGACTGATGGTCCAATGCCACAAACTCGTGAACACATCCTTCTTTCTCGTCAGGTCGGTGTACCTTACATCATCGTATTCTTAAACAAGTGTGACCTTGTTGATGATGAAGAATTACTTGAATTAGTAGAAATGGAAGTTCGTGAACTTCTTTCTACTTATGACTTCCCAGGTGATGACACTCCAATCATCCGTGGTTCAGCTCTTCAAGCATTAAACGGTAACGACGGCCCTTACGGCGAAGCTTCTGTTCTTGCACTTGTAGAAGCGCTTGATTCTTACATCCCAGAACCAGAGCGTGCAATCGATAAAGCATTCTTGATGCCAATCGAAGACGTATTCTCTATCTCTGGTCGTGGTACAGTAGTAACTGGTCGTGTAGAAGCTGGTATCATCAAAGTTGGTGAGTCTGTTGAAATCGTTGGTATCCGTGATACTCAAACGACTACAGTTACTGGCGTTGAAATGTTCCGTAAACTTCTTGACGAAGGTCGTGCGGGTGAGAACTGTGGTATCTTACTTCGTGGTACTAAGCGTGAAGACGTACAACGTGGTCAAGTACTTGCTAAACCAGGTACAATCAAGCCACACACTAAATTCGATGCAGAAGTATACGTACTTTCTAAAGAAGAAGGTGGTCGTCATACTCCATTCCTTAACGGTTACCGTCCACAGTTCTACTTCCGTACAACTGACGTAACTGGCGCGATCAAATTACAAGATGGCGTAGAAATGGTAATGCCTGGTGACAACGTAGAAATGTCAGTAGAGTTAATCCACCCGATCGCAATGGACCCAGGTCTACGTTTTGCGATCCGTGAAGGTGGTCGTACTGTAGGTGCTGGTGTTGTTGCTAAAGTAACTGCATAA
>NZ_JAKTID010000066.1:0-66088 GCF_027854795.1 Acinetobacter sp. AOR34_HL
CTATATTACTCTAATCTAAATTAAAGTCAACAGGTAATTTAGATATTTTTAAAACTTATCAACCAACTCAAGAATCTAACTACTTTAGCCAAATCTTTGTTTCTCAACAAGTTTTTATCCGCATCACCGCCGATGGATGTGCATTCTACAGTATTCTCACACCAATGCAACACCCTTCAATAGGATTTTATTTCGAGTGAACATTTTTAAACCAAATTCACAATATTTCTTATATTTTTCGATCGAATTTGCTTTAATAATAGTAGAACAAATAAATTGTACTTACTTTATCTATGTTTTGCGTTTAATTAGCGCATTCATTTTAATGACTGTAATTTCGCTCTAACTGCGATTAAGGACTTATATGCATTACTCAAATTTTTTCTTGCTTGGGTTGTTAACTGCTGGAGCATTTAATACAGCAATAGCTCAAGATGTATCTGAGCAATCCCCAGTCGTAACTGAATCAATTGAAAACCAATTAAATACACAACAAAAAACATCAACTCTGCAAGCAATTAAAGATTTAAAAAAAATAACCAAGGATGATTTGAAGGTAAATGCAAATGCAGCGCAACCTGATGCGGTTAAAGATCCTCTACAACCATTAAATCGCCAAATCTTTGCCTTCAACGATACATTAGACCGATATGTACTTAAGCCAGTAGCTATCCAATACGTTGAAAAAGTACCAGAACCTGTACGAAGTCCTTATCGTCAATTTCGCAAAAACCTCGGTGAGCCGTGGAATGCCGTCAACCAACTTATACAAGGGCGTCCATCTCGCGCAGCAAAAACATTAGGACGCTTTACTTTAAATACTTTAACAACCTTAGGTTTTTCTGACCCAGCACGTCGTTTAGGATTACCAACCGAAGAGGAAAGCTTTGGTGTGACTTTAGGCTATTACGGCGTCCCGTCTGGTCCTTATGTAATGCTTCCTTTTTTCGGACCTAGTACTTTTCGTGATGGGTTTGGCTTAGCTATCGATCGTTATGGTCGCCCACAAAAATATATGCTCGACGACCAACAAGGAATTTATTGGTCTACAAATGTGTTACAAGCTATAGATGCTCGTGCTCAAGTTTTGGATATTGAAGAAAGCTTAAAAGGCGATAAATATGCAATGATTCGAGATTTCTATCTGCAAAGAAAGGCTTTCCAAATTGCTGAAAAACATAGCAACTCTGCAGATGTATCATTTGTAGATGATACTGAAGATAGTGAAGAATCTTCGGATAATCAGTAAATTCGTATTTCTATATTTATAGACATAAGTATTACTCTCTATTTTAAATGTGAGTAATACTATGTTTTCCATCATATTTCATCTATGATGAATTAAAAAATGATCATACAAAGGATCGGCTATTCATCTATGTATTTCATTCAACCATCGCGCTCAATACCTTGTTTAGATCAAGCTCTGAATGAGCTACCCAGTCTACAGATCATTCAAGTTGATGATTTAGACTTATATGATCAAACAATAATTGCAATTGCCGATGTGCAGGACTTTTTGAAATATCAATGGAAGCTCCCAACGATCGTATTAGCATTTGAAGATGAAGGTGCTGCATTAGCCCAAGCTTGGGAAATGGGTGCTTTAGCTGGTTGGATTTGGAACAATTTACCCAAAAATCCAATACATGCTTTATTCAAAATTGATGCGCAATACAAACGAAATCAAGATAGTCGTGATCTTCCTTCAGCAGCAGCATTACAGAAACGTTTACTACCGAACCCAATAAGTCTACCCAATTATGAGGTTGAGTCTTTTTTTCAACCTTCGGCTTATTTATCAGGAGATTGGTATGATTATTGGAAACTCAATGAATATGAAGTGCTGTTTTATTTAGCTGATGTTTCAGGTCATGGTGTCACAAGTAGTTTACTAACCTCATGGATGGCAGCTTTTCATGGTCGTTCCAAGACACCTCGCCAGCTCATTCAAAAACTGAATGCAATGTTAGTTCAAGAGAATATTGAAAAACATATCACAATGGTGGCAGGTATTCTAAATCTACAAACTCATGAAATTACATGGTCTAGTGCAGGGCACTATCCACCTCCAATTATCTTTGAACCTAATCAAGCACCTCAAATTCTTACAACCAGTAGTTTCCCTTTGGGACTCACTGAGGATTTAGATGTTGAAGAACACATTTGTAAATTAAATCCTGATGCACGTTTTATTTTATGTTCAGATGGTGCTCTTGAACCCTTTGATGGTGGTTTGAATGATCAGTTCAACCAATTGGTTGATCATCTTCAGAATAATTCATTCCAAGCTCCTGAACACGTTGCAGATGACATCGCTATACTCAGTATATGCCGAATGAATTAATTTAATTATCAATAACTTAAAAACAAAGAACTATACAACCACTTGTGTCTACCATATCACTATGGGATAATTTTATATCCTTTCTCTGAAAATGGCATTTATATGTCAACAGGTCATGTTGAATATGCAAGTTTGAACGGAACGCATATTTTCAAGCTTATTGGCGAAGTGCGTGCACATTCTTGTATAAGTCTAGACAAATTACTCAACAAAATTGAACAGCAGCAAAATGTTGTTGGTGCAATCGTTGATTTAACTGAAACAACGTTCATTGATAGTACTGTATTAGGTGTACTTGCAAAGTTGGGCTTAAAACTCAAACAAGTGCATCATATACAAGCAGTGATGCTGTCAACCAATCCAGATATTACCACCCTAGCCAATAGCATGGGCTTAGGTCAGGTCTTTGTGATTTTAAATTACTGTGGTGATCCTAATGTTTGCACGCTTGAGCTAACTGAAGAACATGTTACTCACAGCGCCATGCTCAACACAGTATTAGAAGCACACAAAACATTAATGCGTTTGAATGAAAACAATCAAAATATGTTTGAACCATTGGTGAAGCAATTGCAAAAAGAGCAAGACTGTCTAAATCTTGATACACACCAACAAAATGCTTAACTCATAACTAAGTCTGCACACTTATGACCTTACTTTCTGTTGCTCAAATGAATTCACAAGATGACATTGAATCTAATTTCCTTGTCATCGAGTCATTAATTCAACAAAGTAAGGCTCAAGGTGGCGAATTAATCGTTTTTCCTGAAAACTTTGTTTGTTTTGCTGCAGGAAAACAACGTGAGACTGCAAATCAATTTGAAACCATTCAGCAACGTTTAGAACAATTATCACACCGATATCAAATATGGATTATCGCTGGCACTTTACCGTGCCCTTTTCGCCCAGATGGATCAGTCATTACTGATGGACGCGTCAGAACCGTAAGCTTATGTATTAGTCCTGAAGGTACTGAGGCTCGTTATGACAAAATCCATTTGTTTGATGTTCAAGTGAGTGATGCTGTTGGTGGCTATCAAGAATCAAAATTCTTTGAACCAGGTGATCAAGTCGTTGTTGCAAAAACTCCATTTGGTCATATTGGATTAATGGTTTGTTATGATCTTCGCTTTCCAGAACTCGCACTAACCTTACGCCAACAAGGTGCAAACATTTTATCTGCTCCTGCTGCTTTTACTTACACAACAGGTCAAATGCACTGGCAATTGTTACTACAAGCACGAGCTATGGACAGTCAATGTTTTGTATTAGGTGCTGCACAACAGGGTTGGCATGGTGAAAAACGTCAAACATGGGGTCATTCGGGTATAACCAATAGTCGTGGACAACTTTTACAAATAATCGACTACGAAGGGCATGGTTTAATTAGCGCTGATTTCGATCAAGCTGAACAAGAAAATATTCGCTTATCTATGCCACTTATGCAACATCGAAAAATAATTGCCTACTAAGTCTCACTTTAATTATTGAAATTTTAGTTTTTGAATTTTTTAGTCACGCTTTATCTCCCCTCTACACCTAGGTTCATGATTTAATAAACATAATTTAGGATAGTCAAACAAACCATAATATTTATGTAGTTTGATTATTGTAAAATTCTTTCTTAACACCAATTAAGCTGTATCCATGTTTAGACTTTTTTCTATTTTGTTGATTATAGGGGCAACCACATTCATTAATGTGGTACCAAGTTATGCTAATGCTGTTGAAGTAACAAATGACATGCAGCACTTACCTACACCATCAAATTTATCATTTAATAGTTTTGGTCTTTGGATTATTGGTTGGGGGACTGGTGCTGAAGGTGCTCGACAAAGACTAGATAACATCCAGCGTGAAGATGTGGTGATCATCAAACAGAAAGGTGTTACTCAAGATATGATTAAAGCTTGGCATAGTTTTTATGAACAACAATCTCAAAATGATATAAATAATCCAACCGCACGTTTTAGAGCAAAATTGATGAAAAAAATCATCGAGCTTTGGTAGATTTGCTGCATCTATTAGATAGATACTCTTTTCAATTTTATATTTTGTCTTTTACTTCTTTACCAAAGCCGTCATTAAATTTACCATTTTCTCCTTTGCTTTCATCATCCATTTATGCAGGATTGAATAATACCAAACTGTGTCAGCTAGGATTATTCAGTATGTCATTAGAAAAAGTAGTTTATCGAGCAAAAGCTAAAGCAACAGGTGGTCGTGATGGTCGTGCGACATCTTCTGATGGTGTTTTAGATGTTAAATTAGGCGTACCTAAAGAAATGGGCGGTGCTGGTGGTGAAGTGACCAATCCAGAACAACTTTTTGCTGCAGGCTATTCTGCATGTTTTTTAGGTGCCATGAAGTTTGTAGCAAACCGAGATAAATTAAAGATTACTCCAGATGCTTATATTGAGGGTGAAGTTGGTATTGGCCCGATTCCAAATGGCTTCGGTATTGAAGTGACTTTGAATATTTATTTAATCGGTATCGATCAAACTGAGGCTGAGGAACTTGTAGCAGCAGCACACATCGTATGTCCGTATTCAAATGCAACACGCAACAATATTGATGTGAATTTCAATATCGTAACAAATTGATATATAAAATAAAAAAACAGCATGATTGATCATGCTGTTTTTCATTAAGAGTAGAAAATTATTCTTCAGCTGCTTCATTTGTAACACGTAGCACTTCTTCTAAAGTGGTTTTACCAGCCAAGACTTTTAATAAGCCATCATCACGAATCGATGCGGCATGACGGCGAGCATGATTTTCCAACTCATATTCGGCTGCATTACCATGAATTAATCGACGCATCGACTCATCGACTGGCACAATTTCATAAATCGCTGTTCGCCCACTAAAACCAACATGTGAACATTTCTCGCAACCATGTGGTTCTGGTAATTCCATGTGTTCATCTACCTTGAGATGCTGAAATACCTGTCGTTCAAAATCATCTGCTTTTCGCCAAGTTACGCAATGTGGACATAATGTTCGAACTAAACGCTGTGCAATTACACCAATCAATGAACTTGAAAGCAAGAATGGTTCAATCCCCATATCTTTTAAACGAGTTACCGCACCAATTGCAGTATTGGTATGTAACGTGGATAAAACGAGGTGACCTGTCAGTGAGGCTTGTACCGCAATTTCTGCCGTTTCAAGATCGCGAATCTCACCCACCATAACAACATCAGGATCTTGACGCAGCATAGCTTTAAGCGCACGAGCAAATGTCATATCAACTTTCGTATTGACCTGTGTCTGCCCAATCCCTTCTAGTTGGTATTCAATTGGATCTTCGGCCGTCAAAATATTGCGCGTATTATCATTCAAATCAGATAAGGCTGCATATAAGGTTGTCGTTTTACCTGAACCCGTTGGACCAGTGACCAAAATGATGCCATGTGGACGATGAACCAGTTGAGTTAAACGTTCATAATCATTTTGCATCAAGCCAAGATGTGTCATATTTAAACGACCCGCCTGCTTATCAAGTAAACGCATCACCACACGCTCGCCATGAGATGATGGCAAAGTAGAAACACGAACATCGACCTCACGTCCTGCTAAACGCAAAGAAATACGACCATCTTGTGGAATACGTTTTTCAGCAATATCCAACTTTGCCATAACTTTAATACGTGAGACCAGCAAAGGAGCTAATTCACGGCGTGGTTGAACAATTTCTCGTAATTGACCATCTACACGTAAACGAACAGACAACTTTTTTTCAAATGCTTCAATATGAATATCAGATGCACCGACACGAATCGCTTCGGATAACAACGCATTAATCAGACGAACAATAGGTGCATCATCTTCTTGATCCATCAAGTCCTCAGCTTCAGGCACCTGATCAGCCAAACTCAATAAATCAGGATGATCCTCTAAACCAGCGGCAACTTGCTGAGATTCGCCTGTATCACCTGCATAACTGGAACTGAGTAGTGCATGGAACTCTTGATCTGTACACAATTGATCATGCGCAGCTTTCCCCAAAATTCGACGTGCTTCTTGTAATGCAATTCGCGCTGTATCCTTGCGTCGTACAATAAAAACTTGATCGCCTTCATAGCGCAATAAAACGCCATGCCTTTTGGCGAAACTATATGGAATTTGTATTTGTTTAAGTATTTGCATCACAATTTATAATGATGAAAGGGAGAGTTGAGTGTACTCTAAGGAGATTACAGCGTGAAGTCTGTTTAGCATACTCACAAAGGAATTTTGCACCTTGTCTCAAAATAATCCATATAAAGCACCTCACTCTGACACATTGAGATGGTGGGGTGAACAACAATTTGAAATTCAACAAGCCAAAGCTTGGCAATTTGGTTCACTGCTCTTTCGCCTAACGAGAGGCATTAAAGAATGGCGTTTAGAATATCATCGACCACAATGTCAGCATGATTACGAGCAACAATGGCATGTTTTGTCTGATACAGAATTTGCAATGCCTCAACCTGCAAAAATTGAACGCTATATGTTTCATAAAACCAATAGCTCATTTCATTTAATGCCACGTTTGGCAGATCGCTCTGTTGTTATTAAACCTGTTGATCCGATTTATATTCCTGCTGGTCAACGCGGAACGCTGTATATCAGTACTCCGTTATGGATTGCAGGCTTAGTAGATGGTTTAAGTGAACCTTTGTTTGATATTCCTGTGATTCAGCCGAAAGACACATGGTTTGGTAAAGATCCTCAGCATGGTGAAATTTGTTATGCAACATCTGTAGATGGACGAACTGATCTAAATCTATTAAAGCCACGTGCCTTTAGAGCTGTTACACCTATCGAGTTTCATAACACAAGTCAGCATCAACTGCGATTTGATCGTATGAATGTTCCTGTTCCTGCCCTACCTTTATTCTATAGTGAAGGCACAGGTCGTCTCTGGACGTCTCAAATCAAAGTGTATTATGAGGGTTCAGAACACCCTGCACGTATTCGTATTGAAAACAAAACCCCAACTCAGGCAGGTGAAGTCATTTACGTACATCCTCCACGTGCGCCTGGAAGCAACTTATTTAATATGTTTGATTCATTCTTTTAAGGAGTTGCTATGGCAGATACCAATATTCCAAAAGATGTCGCATCTAGCTTCACCAGCATATTTACCAATATTAATTTTGAAAGACTAAGTGAAATTGCTGTAGCCCTAATTTTATGTTTAATCGGCTTTGTCATTGCACGTCTAGTTTCTAATACCTTTATTCGCACTATTGGTAGTCGGTTTAATGCACATCAACGACTGTTATGGCGAAGAGGTATTTTTTACTTTATTTTCCTACTCTTCATCATGACCAGTTTAAGAGAAGCTGGATTTAAACTCAGTGTCTTCTTGGGTGCAGCAGGGATACTAACTGTTGCTCTAGGTTTCGCCTCTCAAACCTCAGCGACAAACTTAATCAGCGGTCTCTTCTTAATCGGTGAAGGTTCTTTTGAAGTCGGCGATACAATACAGATTACGTTGATTCGAGGACAAACCATTGAAGGTGAAGTGATCTCTATCGATCTTTTATCGGTCAAACTTCTGACGCTCGACAATGTCTACATTCGGCTTCCAAATGAGCAGCTCATTCGCACCCCTGTCATGAATTTATCCAAATACCCGATACGGCGTATTCCGATTACCTTAGCGATTAATTTTCACGAAGACATTATTAAAGTAAGACAGGTACTATTGGATGTTGCATCTAAATATCCACTGGTTATGGATGATCCTAAACCAACCGTAACAGTAACTGCATTTCGTGAATCCTCAATTGAGCTGTTGTTTGCAGTATGGTGTCGTCAGGAAAATGCATTAAAAGTCCGAGATGAAATGCAAGAAAGGGTTCGTAATGGTTTTCTTGAAAATGAAATTGAAATCCCTGTACCTAAAATGGGTTTAATTGATCGCCCCATTCCTTTAGAAGATGATGAGGTCGATCAATATGCCCATCAAAAAGAGCTCAAAAAAGAAGATAAAGTTAGATAGATGAAGTTAGATAGATGAAGTTAAATAGATGAAGATTCTTTAGACAGTTCTTGGGCAGGTGGTAAAGGTGCAAGATATGCAATTACAAGCATGACTGCACCTGAACCAATAAACGAAATAACACGTGTCAAAGTACCACTTTGCGATAAATCTAATAACAATAACTTAAACACAACGATCCCCAACAACGCAGCCCCAACAAACCAAATTTGTCGAATATGACGACGGCTTGAAAAGGTCATAAGGATAAAAGCTAAAATCACCCATAATAAGGTCAGACTTAGTTGTACATTGCCATTCCGCCAGATTTCTATACCCCATAACGGTGTTCCAACATAATGATGCATAGCGCGTACAACGATGCTACTTAATACAAGTAAACCGACTAAAATCGTTGAGACTTTGAATCCCCATTCTACTGAATGCTCATCGGCAAAATGATGATGATAAATCACCCAGATCAAACCAATAAACATCAGTAAAGAGAGAAAATCAGTTAAGTTAAATAAAGGAAGCACATAAAACTGAGTTGCAGAATATGGATCTAAACAAATTAAAAGTAACCAAAATAAGGTTAGCCCCCACACTGGTTGTTGATCCAATAAAAGCATGTTTTTTGATAAAAATAACCAGCCAGCGTATATTGCAGGAAAAACAGCCAATGCAATAACAGCAATATTTGGGAAAAGTGTAATACCAATACCCGCTAAACTTAACCAAAGTAAAGCAGACCAGATCAAAGAATATAGCGATGAAGAGAAAGATTTCATCTTGATGAGCAAAATAGTCAGCACAAATGTAGTCGTCAGGGCGCTAAATTGGCTTAGAGGTGTAAACCAATCACCTGTGGAGTAAACATTCTCCGCAAAACTTACGCCATAAATTAAGAAAAGTAATCCACTGATCAAGATAAGTTGTACATTAACCCATTCGATTTTGGACTTAAGCTGAACCATAAAACTAAATAACAACAACAAAACGGCTGCGATTGCCAAATAAGGATTCATGCCTTGATTTTGCCAATGCATAAACTCTATCGCCGCAACTGCTCCTGCATACATGCCAAGTGCTAAAAAAATGCCGCTTAGCATCCGCGCACTAAAATATTTTTCGACTTCTTGATAGTGCAATAAATAGAAAGCTGATATGAATTGCGCAAGTGCAAAAATCACGGTGCTTAAAATTGGAAAGTAATCATTTGACCAAACTTGGAAAATAAGTGCCACAGAACTCAATAACACTAAAGCAACCCCGATATATCGACTAAGACGATAACGCTCGGTCACCCCCCAAACGATCAATGCTGTTCCTTGAATGACCCAGCCTGTTGATGTCCAATGTGCCCCTTTTGCCAATGGAAATATCAAAGCCGTAAATACCACTGCAAGAATAAAGAAGCTTTTAGCCAAAATAGAAAGCTGCGGATGCCTTTGTTTAATCCAAATATTTAAAGTACCATAAATAATCGCAAGTGCAACTGCACCCCAAGTCAGTGCTTGAGTAGAGTTGTGCATCAGATAAGCATGTAGAGAGAAACCCAATACAGGAACACTAAAAATCAAACCTACATCTAAAATTGGTTGTAATCGCTGTTCCTTTTGATTCGCTTTATTCTCTATTGATAAATCCTCATCACGTACCCGCAGCATCAATTGGCTATAACGAATACTTAGCCAAATAAACAAACAGATATGCAACCATAAAATTATATCTAAGGTGTCGAACTGTTGAGTCTCTCCATAAAGCCCAATCATAGCCCCGCCAATAAAGAGCGTGGCAAAAAAGGCAATCTGATGCAGAATTTTCCAAGGTTGAATAAAGTTAACGGCTGCGACAGCAAGGTTAATCACGAAATAGTAGCCAAATAAGAAAATCACGTCAGGATGTGATTGAGGTATGACAAGTGGTGCAATATAAGCCATCGTCAGCGCTAGCATGGCCAAATATAATGCTTGTTGTTTTAAACTTAGATAAACAGTAACTGATAATAAAATTACAAAGAATAAACTGGCTGTTTTTAAACTCGCAATCACTGCAAAGTGATGTGAGAAAATTAATGTGAGGAACACAATAGCAAGACCGACGCCCTGCAAAGCAACAGCAAAAAGCTGATTTTTTCGTTGCAACCAGTATCCTGCGATTGTGATCAAAGTACCTGTAAGGGCAATAAAACTAAGCTTTACACCTAAACTTAACTGCCAATGCTCACTTGCGAAACGTAATAATAATACGACGCCAACCATCAATACAGCGACAGCAATTCGTAAAATCGGATTGCCATGAATCATCCATTGCAAGATAGGTTGCCACCATGCAGTTTGAGATGATGTCGATAATTGCTTCTGAGATGGCTCTGGAGTTAATGAGTATTCTTTTGATGATGAAGATTCTGCTTGCATCCATGTAGCTGGATGTTGCACCTGACTTTCAGAGACAGAATGATTAGGTGTTGATAATTGATTAGCTTGGTTGATATGAGCAGAAACACTATTTAAATCATTTTGGACGACTGTTTTTCCATATTGTTCTAAATGCAATAACCGCGTTTGAAAGCTACTGATCGTCTGAATAAGACAAAGTAACAACACTAACAATGCACCGCCTGCCAACCACATCCATGTATTTGCATAGGCAAAAAGTGCGACTAATGCAGCACTATAAATCACGATCTTTTGAGCACCAATTGTAGCTGATTGAGCAAAATAACTTGGAGCATCATATTCAAGTTGACGTAATCGAGTGTGAATTTCTGAAAGAATGTGCACAATAGCAACAGTTAAACCAATCGCAGAAGCAACAATAGTGCCTTGCCATTTAAATGCAATCGCTGATGCTAGTAATACTGTCAGCACAACTAAAACAATCACGATTCCCTGTTTATCTTTTTTATACATAGACTTATATCAATGATTACAGCTTTATTAATCGTATCTTACTTGATCAGTCTATAAACCGTCCTTTTTACATACAAATAACTGCAATTTTTAAACGACATAGATCGTCATCATCGTTCTGCTTAACAAGGACATGGACTGCTTTTTCACGTAAAATAGCTCGCAGTTCATAATAAGGATTTGCGCAATGCCACCTTTTGTCTTGGTTGACGGGTCTTATTTTCTATTTCGTGCTTTTCACGCTTTACCGCCATTAACGACGTCTACTGGCCTACATACTAATGCAATTCGTGGTGCTATTTCAGCGATTCAGAAATTAATGCGTCGCACCCAGCCAACACATATGGCTGTTATTTTTGATACTCCAGAACCAACTTTCCGCCATAAATTATCACCCATATATAAGGGTGATCGTCCAAGCATGCCGGTGGAGTTATCTGAACAAATTCCTTATTTACATGCCTTAATCAAAGCTCTCGGCATCCCGTTATATAGCCTTCCTGGCGCAGAGGCGGATGATATTATTGGGACATTAACAAAACGAGCATTATCAGAAGGTCACCATGTCTTAATCTCAACTGGTGATAAAGATATGGCTCAACTTGTTAATCCACATGTCAAACTTGAAGATAGTTTTAAAGAACGTGTGCTTGATGAGGCTGGTGTATTAGAGAAATTTGGCGTACACCCTCATCAAATTATTGATTATCTTACGCTTATGGGTGATGCATCCGATGGCATCATGGGTGTTCCAGGAGTAGGCGCAAAGACTGCGGCAAAACTATTAACAGAATATGGTTCACTTAATAATATTATTGCGAACGTGGATCAACTCAAAGGTAAACTCAGTCAGAATATCAAAGATAATTTAGACAATATTAAAATTGACCACCAGTTGGCAAGTATCGTCTGTGACCTCGATCTCGCTTTAGATTGGCATGATTTAAAATTGAGTCAACCGAACACCGAACAACTTCGGCACTTATACACAGAACTTGAGTTCCGTAACCAATTACAATCTTTGGATCATCCCAATAATCCAAATACGCCTGTTTATCAACAGACCTCTCAAAGTATTGTCAAAGCTGAACAAAAAACTGAATCTATAGCGATAGAAGATCATGCAAATCTTACAAGCCAAGATGATCAATTAGGTGAGGCGACTTATCATACTGTACTAGAACAAGCTGACTGGGAGCAATTGTTGCAACGTATGCAACAAGCGGATCACTTTGCAATTGATACAGAGACCACCAACTTAGACTATCGAGTGGCTGAACTGGTTGGATTCTCAATCGCATTTGATGCCAATGAAGCCTACTATGTTCCTCTAGCTCATGATTATGAAGGTGCTCCTGAACAACTCAGTCGGGAACAAGTTTTAGCACAAATCAAGCCAATTTTAGAAAATGAGCAAGTCAAGAAAATTGGTCATCATTTAAAATATGATGCTCATATCTTTGCCAATCATGGTATCACAATCCAAGGCTGGTACTTCGATACTATGCTAGCTTCATATGTTTTGAATGCTGCTGCAACTCGTCATAGCATGGATGATGTAGCACGTGTTTATCTCAGCCACCTGACAACTACTTTCGAACAAATTGCAGGTAAAGGCGCTAAGCAAAAAACCTTTAATCAGATCGAACTCGAAGTTGCAGCACATTATGCAGCAGAGGATGCACACGTCACTTATCGTTTGTATGAAGTACTTTCTTCAAAACTAAAAAGCCATCCTGAACTTGTTCATATTCTCCACAATATTGAGATGCCTGTTGCACGAGTACTAACAGGCATGGAAGAAGATGGAATCAAGCTTGATCATAAATTCTTAGATCAGCTCAGTGTAGAATTCTCCGACACCATGCAAACATTAGAGAATCAAGCAACTGAGCTTGCAGGTGAAACGTTTAATATTGCCTCGCCGAAACAGGTCGGAGAGGTTCTATTCGATAAGTTGGGAATTAAAGGCGGTAAGAAAACTGCCACAGGACAATACAGCACCAGTGAAAGTATTCTTGAAAAAATCGAACATCCTTTAGCGGAAGTGATTTTAGAACATCGCGGCTTAGCAAAACTCAAAAATACATATACTGATCGATTAGTTGAGCAATCACATGATGCAACCCATCGTGTACATACTAGCTATCATCAAGCTTTAACTGCAACAGGGCGTTTATCTTCTACTGATCCTAATCTGCAAAACATTCCGATTCGTACACCGATTGGTCGTCAAATTCGTAAAGCATTTATCGCTCCCGAAGGTCGTGTCTTACTTGCAGCCGACTATTCACAAATTGAACTGCGCTTAATGGCTCACTTTTCACAAGATGATGCTTTAGTACACGCTTTTCAACAAGGTCAGGATGTCCATCGTCGTACTGCCGCTGAAGTTTTGGGAATCGCTATTGAAGACGTAACCAATGATCAACGTCGCCAAGCTAAAGCGGTTAACTTCGGGCTACTTTACGGTATGTCTGAGTTTGGCTTAACCCGCCAACTTGGTTTCACTCGTGAAGAATCACGTAGCTACATCGCACGTTATTTCCAACGTTATCCTGGTGTATTGGATTATATGGAACGTACACGTCAGATTGCTCGTGAGCAAGGTTTTGTAGAAACCATTTTAGGTCGTCGTCTATACACACCAGATATTTTGGCAACAAATAAAATGATCAAGCAAGCAGCTGAACGAGCGGCGATTAATGCCCCCTTACAAGGAAGTGCAGCAGATATCATCAAACTTGCAATGATTGCCGTTGATAAAATTTTGCCTAAAGATCAAGCTAAACTTTTACTGCAAGTGCACGATGAATTGGTTTTTGAAGCTGATGTGGCAATTGCAGATGAACTTTCAAAACAAATTGCTGATGTGATGCAGTCTGTATTAGAAATTTCCGTACCTTTTGTGGTGGAAGTTGGACAAGGTCTAAACTGGGATGCCGCACACTAATTTGTAGGCATAAAAAAAGGATTGTTTTGACACAATCCTTTTTTTATTTTCAAACCGATCAAAGACCCGTCAACAGAACTTTTGCAGCTTCATTCATCAAAATCTCAGCAATATACAACGCCAAGAAAGCCAAAATTGGTGACAAATCAATCATCCCCATATTTGGTAGTAAACGACGGAAAGGCGCAAGTAAAGGTTCTGCGAGTTCCTGAATGACTTCAATATATGGTGAGCGTGACTGTGTAAACATCACCACCCAACTCAAAATAATCGTTGCAAAAATCAAGTAGCGACAGAAACGAATCAAATCCTGAATCATCGTCACGAATGTCGTAATTACAAGATAGACAGCACTATGGGGCATCTGCCCTGATAGATACATCAACCCGAAAATTTTCAACAAATAAAGCACAATCAATAAAGCAATTGCCGCTAAATTGACGCGCCCTTTGCCTACGGTTGGCAAACTACGGCTTAGGATATCTACAATTTTGGTCGCTTTAACAGTTGAAAGTACAACTGGGTTATAAGGGCTAACCGCTGCCAATTGCATTAAAAAACGGAAAAAGACCAATAAAATTGCGACATTGATCAAAACACCAAAAATTAGCGCAGAACTTGCACCCATACTTGTCTTATCCTACTTAAACTGATTTAGTCTTTTCACTTAACTCTTGTGCAAGCTCTTGACTACGTTTCTGAGCTGCCGCAAGCGCTGCTTGAATATTTTGTGAAATCTGCGCACGATCAAATACCTCTAATGCAGCTTGAGTCGTACCATTTAGAGATGTCACATTTTTACGCAATTCTGATGGTGAGTTAGAGCTGGTAATTGCCATTTGGGCTGCACCCAATGCTGTTTGCAACGTTAGTGCTGTTGCAACTTTCTCATCTAAGCCCAAATTCTTTCCTGCTCGAATCATACTTTCCATTAGATAGAAAAAATATGCAGGTCCCGAACCTGATACCGCTGTTACCGCATCAATTTGAGCTTCGCTATCGACCCAAATCGTCAAACCTGTTGCAGCTAAAATTTGACTCGTTAACTCACGATCTTGAGCATTAACAGCCTCTGAAGCATAAATACCGTGCGCACCGGTTTGTACTAAAGCAGGTGTATTTGGCATTACACGCACAATACGCTGGCTTCCACCAATCAGCTCTGAAATTGTTTGAATTTCTGCGCCTGCAATAATGGAAATAACCAGTTTATCGGATAGCAAACCTTTTAAAGGTTGTAAAACCGTAGCTAACACTTGAGGCTTAACCGCCAGTACGACCACATCTGCATTTTGAATTGCTTCAACATTGTCTGTGGTTGTTTGAATTCCTTTTTCTTCTAATATTTGACGAATTTGTTCTACTGGATCTGAAACTGTAATTCGTGTTGTTGGCAGCCCGCGAGAAAGTAATCCTCCGATCAAGGCCTGAGCCATGTTACCGCCGCCAATAAAACAGATGTTTTGATTCAATGCTGTCGCCATTTCCTACTCGTCATTTGAAAAAGATTGAGGAGAATTTTCTCGACAATCTGAAACTAAACTTGGTTGCCACCCTCCCTGCTCGATATAGTCAGATTGAGCCAACCAAAACCCTTTAGGGCTAAAAACCCCAAGCATAACATTTTCCACGACTAATATTTGAATTGTATGACGGAACCAAGGCAAAATCTGTGCTTCTTGAATCGCTTTTTTCAGTGGCCAATGCCCGATTCGCCCGTAAAGATGAATTTTTTCACCACCTTGACGTTTAATCAATTTTAAATCTTTATTTAATAATTGTTTGGAAAGACCTATATCTTGCGTCAATATTTTGAACTTACCTGAAGCAGTTTGAATCATTTGTTCCAAGTTGTAAGATTGATTCATAATAGGTTGAATAGGAAAAAGCTTTTCTGCGTACAGCTCTGCATGAGTTAGACGATACAATTTTTTCTGGTAGCGGAGATAATAATAAGAATTAATATGTAAAGTTGCTTGTGCATCAGGCTTAGCAAAAATCACTTCATCTTGAAGGCGTTTGACCATGTCATAACTTGGGCGGTATTGATCTTTGCCTTTCATCCAAGCGGACAACAATTGACGTTTGCGTGCATCCGATAATTCCAACAGGCGAGTTAAATCCAGCTCATTCTCAGTTGCACATAATTTCCAATCACTTTGCAGCACATCATCTAAAATTTCTGTGGCATCTTGCATCAGATAACTCGTTCGTGACACAGCTGATTGCATTTTTGGGAAGCGCTTTTCTAATACAGGCCATAACTCTTCACGACACCATGCCCGATCATAATGAGTATCATGATTTGTTGGATCGACAACATAGTCAAAACCAATTTGTTTAGCCCACTCCTCAATTTGCTGTCGGCTGAGCTCTAAAAAAGGTCGCCATATCGTCAAATCTTTTCGCACATCATATGCTTGCATGGCGGATAAACCATTAACACCTGCACCTGAAAATAAACGCAATAGTAGAGTTTCAGCTTGGTCTTGTTGATGATGAGCTAACACCAAGATTTCATGACTTTTTAAATGCTGTATATAGGCTTGATAGCGTGCATGACGTGCTTGCTGCTCAAGATTTCCTGCATCGACATGTACTTTTTGGATCACACAAGGAATGTTTAATTGTTCAGATTGTTTCTGAACTAAATATCCCCACTCCGTACTGCTCGATTGCAACTGATGATCAACATAAATTGAACGGGTTTGACTTGGGAAAATTTCGGACATTAGATACAACAACAGCATGGAATCCATGCCGCCGCTGCACCCAATTAAGAATTGAGTATCTTTAGAAAAATGCTGTGTTTGTGCTAAGACGCGATGCCTAAATTGCTGCTGCCAAACTTCATTAAACGTTGATAACGTGCTTCGCATCGTGCTTGAGCATCCATCGGTTGCAATTCTTCTAAGGCTTGTTTGAGTACATCTTTCAAATCATGCATGACTTTCTCAGGTTGCAAATGTGCCCCCTCACCTTCATCCACAACATACTCCACAATTCCAAGCGCTTTCAATTTGTCAGCAGTCAGAGCTAAGGCTTCACTCGCTTGCGCTGCTTTATCAGCAGTTTTCCATAAAATAGAAGCACAACCTTCTGGTGAAATCACAGAATAAATACTGTGTGAAAGCATAATTACTCGATCTGCCACACCTATACCTAGCGCACCACCAGAACCACCTTCACCAAGTACAGTTGCAATCACTGGCACTTTCAAACTAGAAAGCTGAGCCAAACTGGTTGCAATCGCTTCTGCTTGTCCACGCTCTTCTGCACCAACACCTGGATAAGCACCCATGGTATCGACAAAAGTAAATACAGGTAAATTAAAACGCTCAGCCATATCTAGCAAACGTTGTGATTTACGATAGCCTTCTGGGTTACACATACCAAAGTTATGTTGTAACTTTTCACGCGTACTACGTCCACGATGTTGACCAACTACCATTACGGGTTGTCCGTCAAAACGAGCAAGACCACCGATCATGGCACCATCATCACCATATAAACGGTCACCGTGAAGTGCATCAAATTCAGTAAAGATTTCACTAACATAATCTAGAAATTGCGGGCGTTCAGGATGTCGCGCAATTTGAACCGTAGCCCAAGCCTTGGACTGAGTCGCTTTATTTTTCATAAGTCGTAGATAATCCCTAACAAGGATGTATTGTTAATCAACAAAATTGTCTGACTGAATATTTAACTCAATGTCCCAATTCTTAAACTGCACTTGCTCATCATGCAAATCAGCAACCAATAAAGGCCATTGTTTAGCATCGCCAGAAACGCTGAGTTGCCATTGTTGACCATTTACAACACTCAGTTCAATGGCAGGAAGCATCTGATCACTACGACTATGGTTCAGCAAAACAGCGAGGCGTAATAGCAAACACAAATAAAGTAAATGGCTACCACCCACCTTCATTACATCATTTTTTGCATCTGCACGTAATTTACGACGATGGTGAGATACAAGATGAGAAAGATGATTTTGATCGATTTGAGAGAAACCAGGGATATCAGAATGCTGCAATAAATATGCACCATGACGATGATAACCACCATGACTAATCGCTAATCCAATTTCATGTAAATAAGCTGCACGACGTAGTAAGTCACTGTCTTCAGTCGTTAAATTTAAAGCACCTGCAACGCCATCAAACAATTGTTGCGCGGTATTCACTACACGTTCGGCTTGTTTAGGATCAGCGTTGTAACGTCCCATTAATGCTTGCACACTACGGTCACGAATATCTTCATGTTTAAATCGACCTAACAGGTCATACATCACACCTTCACGTAATGCACCGTCAGAATATGCCAATTTATCAATATTCATCACTTCAAAAATAGCGTACAAAATTGCTAAACCAGCTGGCAAAACTGCTCGACGATCTTCGCGTAGTCCCTCAAAATCAATTTCAGAGACATGTTTGAATTTTAACAAACGATCTTTTAACTTATATAAGCCTTCACGGGTCAGATTTTCTTGCTCATCACTTAAACCTAGATTCACAGAAATCTGGCGACAAGCTTTAATCGTCCCGCTAGAACCGACTACTGTATCCCAGCCTTCTGATTTATAAGTATTTGCGATTGCAGAGAGCTCTTTACGCGCAGCAACTACCGCTTTATCAAAGGCTTTTGTTGAAATCTCACCATCTGCAAAATATGCCTTACTAAAGGCAACGCAACCCATTTGCAACGATTCAGTATGCAAAGGCTCAAACTCTTCACCAATAATAAATTCTGTTGAACCACCACCGATGTCAACGACTAAACGTCTGCCACCATTTGCCATGGTATGAGAAACACCTAAATAAATTAGACGAGCCTCTTCACGACCAGCAATAATCTCAATTGGCTTTGGTAAAATTTCAGCAGCTTTTTGAATAAACTCGTGACCATTTTTAGCTTGTCGTAACGCATTGGTTGCCACAATCCTTAAACGATTAGGTTGAACAGAACTTAAACGCCCAACGAATCGAGCTAGACAAGCCAAACCACGTTGTTGCGCAGCTTCAGTTAAATTTTTATTTTCATCGAGTCCAGCGGCCAACTGAACCTTTTCTGACATTGAAGCAACTTTCTTAACCTCTCCGTGATCTACACGAGCAATTGCCAAATGGAAACTATTCGATCCCATATCAATCGCAGCAAGTAATTCTTCATCAATCAGAAAATCAGACATTCTTCATATAAACCCATGCTCAATTCACGCATTAGAGTAATTCACATGCTTAGAATTTTAAAGTCATTTTAAGCAATAAAAGCAGCAGATTTTCTCTTTTTAACACATAAATGATTGTATAAGTCGATAGTGAACATCGTGAGCATCCATTGGACTTTTCATTTTGATACTTGAATAATGGCAACAAACCCTTACATTGAATAAAGTAGCAATGTAATATTCATCGTGAAGATGATTGAATTCGCACTTTATTTCTAAATTTTGGAGCAACCTTATGTCTGCGACTATTGTTAATACAACTGATGAAAACTTCCAAGCAGATGTTTTAGATGCTGAAACTCCTGTACTTGTAGACTTTTGGGCTGGTTGGTGTGCACCTTGTAAAGCAATTGCACCTGTCCTAGAAGACCTTTCTAACGAATATGCAGGTAAAGTAAAAATCGTTAAAGTCGACGTAACTGCATGTGAAGAAACAGCTGTGAAATACAATATCCGTAATATTCCAGCTCTATTAATGTTCAAAAATGGTGAAGTTGTTGCTCAACAAGTTGGCGCAGCTCCTCGCTCAAAACTTGCTGCATTTATCGATCAAAACGTCTAACTTTATTTAGATTGAACCCGACTTGAAATACGTTATTAGTCTAATAGCGTATTTCCTCGTATAAATTGACATTTTCCTTGATTTAACCTATATTACTGGATCAAGAAGCTTTGAATGGAATCTACTTCATCGCGCTTCTTACAAGACACAAACATAAGATCGCCGCTCGGCAATAACAATTGTTTTCACATTTCTCTCTGAAACAATGAACCAGACTACTGAATTGTGGTTGTGTAAATACAATTACATCAGCACGTATGTATGCGGTCGATTTTTTATTCTTTCCCTAACATTATCCTCCACTTATTCCATTCTGTCTGACCACTTATGAACTTAACTGAACTCAAGAAAAAACCCATTGGCGAACTCATTAAAATTGCGGAGTTTATGGGCCTTGAAGGCATGGCACGTAACCGTAAACAAGATATTATTTTTGCCATTTTAAAGCGCCATGCCATGAATGGCGAAGAAATCTTTGGTGATGGTGTTCTTGAAATCCTTTCTGATGGCTTTGGTTTCCTTCGCTCAGCCGCTGGTTCATATTTAGCTGGACCAGATGATATTTATGTGAGCCCATCACAAATCCGTCGTTTCAACCTTCGCACTGGTGATACCATTACAGGTACAATTCGCCCACCTAAAGAAGGTGAACGTTATTTTGCTTTATTAAAAGTAAATCAAATTAACTACGACACACCAGAAAACTCACGTAATAAGATTTTATTCGAAAACCTCACCCCATTGTTCCCAACTGAACAACTCGTTATGGAACTAGGCAATGGTACAACTGAAGATCTCACTGCACGTGTAGTAGATTTAGTGGCACCAATTGGTAAAGGTCAACGTTCAATCATTGTTGCACCGCCTAAAGCGGGTAAAACAATGTTATTACAAAACATTGCTCAATCAATCGTCCGTAATAATCCAGAAGTATTTCTGATTGTTCTTCTTATTGACGAACGTCCCGAAGAAGTAACGGAAATGGAACGTACAGTACGTGGTGAAGTGGTTGCCTCGACCTTCGATGAAGCACCAGCTCGTCACGTACAAGTTGCGGAAATGGTGATTGAGAAAGCAAAACGTCTAGTTGAGCATAAAAAGGATGTTGTGATTCTGCTTGACTCAATTACTCGTCTTGCACGTGCTTATAATACTGTCATTCCTTCATCTGGCAAGGTACTTACAGGTGGTGTAGATGCTCATGCATTAGAACGCCCAAAACGCTTCTTTGGTGCTGCACGTAATATTGAAGAAGGTGGCTCACTTACAATCATTTCGACCGCATTAATCGAAACAGGTAGTAAGATGGATGATGTCATTTACGAAGAATTCAAAGGTACGGGTAACCAAGAGATTACGCTTGATCGCCGTATCGCAGAGAAACGTGTATTCCCTGCAATGAACATCAAGAAATCAGGTACTCGTCGCGAAGAGCGCTTAATGGGTGAAGAAAACTTACGTAAAGTCTGGATTCTACGCAAATTATTACATCCAATGGATGAGCTTGCCGCAATGGAATTTTTATTAGATCGAATGAAAGAAACCAAGACGAATGATGATTTCTTTGATCAAATGAAACGCAAAGCATCAACATAACGGCAACATAAAAAAGCCACCTCAATGGTGGCTTTTTTTAATTGGTTGACAAGATTACATATTTTTTACATTTAAATTACGTTCCTCAATAAAAATACAAGCAATTGATTTTACTAAAAATAAATAAATACAACATCAGAAAACAAACAACAAACCAATTAAAAAACAATTATCAATAGTTATTTTCTATCAAAAATTAGCCAATTTTAGTCAAATTTTGTCGTTTTGTTGGACAGAACAGTAGTAATTCGTGATTTGCTTTGATAGGATAGCCACAGACCAGTTAGGCTGCTCCCTGCATTGTTACCTAAAAGCGTTTAGGAATATTAAAAGCACAAACAGACTAGCTAAGGTTTTTTTTAATCTCACAATTTTATGAGAGTGATGCCATGTTATTCAAAAAATTTGCTGTTGTTGCTGCTATCGCTACTACTTTAGCTTTCGTTGGTTGCTCTAAGAAAGAAGAAGCTGCTACTGATGCAAACGCTGCTGCTTCTGAAGCTGTAGCTGCTGCTTCTGAAGCTACTGAAGCTGCATCTGAAGCTACTGTTGCTGCTTCTGACGCTGTTGTTGCTGCTTCTGACGTTGCTGCTTCTGACGTTGCTGCTTCTGACGTTGCTGCTTCTGCTGCTCAATAATCTAATTTTAGATTATAAAAAAGAGAACCTTACGGTTCTCTTTTTTTATGCCTGATACTTTTATGTTTAATTTTAAATAAAAAAGTAGATATAAAAAAAGCAGATCAATCGATCTGCTCATTTCCAACACGTTGTCTAAATTTCTGCCCCGCTCTAAACGTCACTACACGACGAGCAGAAATTGGAATTTCTTCGCCAGTCTTAGGATTTCGCCCTGGGCGTTCACGTTTATCACGCAATTCGAAATTACCGAATCCAGAAAGTTTGACTTGTTCACCCGCAATTAAGGCTTGGCTTATTTCATCAAAAAATAGCTCAACCATTTGCTTTGCTTCTCGGCGATTTAAGCTAGTAAGCTCACTTAAATGGTCCGCCATCTCTGCTTTTGTTAATGCTGTCATGAGGCCCTCAATGTCGCTTGGTAAGTGTCTTCCAACACTTGAATAATGTTATCCATACCAGATTTGATCTCAGCATCTTCAAGCGTACGAGTCGGATGCTGCCATAACAAAGCAAATGCTAATGAGCGTTTGCCCTGTTCAACCCCTTGCCCCGTATACACATCAAATAACCAAGTTGAGTCGAGTAACTCACCACCTGTTTGTTTGATTAACTGCTGAATATCTCTTACCTCAATCTTATCAGAGATTAAAAGCGCAATATCACGTCTAACCGATGGAAAACGTGATAATTCTGTAAAATTAGATACATAAGATTGCAAAACAGCCTGTTGATCCAATTCCGCAACCCAAGTAATGCCTAAATCAAGTACATTTTCTAATGATGGGTGCAAACGCCCTAAATATCCAATTGACTTGCCATCAACCAATATTTCAGCAGATTGACCAGGATGTAACCACTCTCTTTCGGTACGAATATAATCAGCATTCACACGACCAGCAGCTAATATCTCTTCTATTTCGCCTTTAAAGTCAAAAAAGTCCATCGCTTGCGGCTTGATATGCCAAGATTCAGGAGTACGCGAGCCCACCGCAATCAATGCCAGTGTTGGAATCTGTTTAAGATCATGAATATCTTTTGCATTTTGATAATCAAAACGTAAACCTAATTCGAAGAAGCGTACACGTTGCTGTTGGCGGTTCAAATTATATTGAACACAAGGAATCAAGCTAGATAATAAAGTACTACGCATTGCCGCTAAATCACTAGAAATCGGATTAGCAAGCATTAAAGGTTGTACATTTGGATTTAACTGTTTTTCCAATTTTGCATCAGCAAAACTAAAACTAATCGCTTCTTGATAACCTAAAGTTGCAACAGTTTGACGAAGCTGTGCGACTTCGAAACGATCCTGATATTTTTCTAATTTCACATCAATTTTTGGCAAACTGATTTGAATGTTGTCATAACCGTGAATACGTGCAACTTCTTCAATCAGGTCTTGATAGATTGCCATATCATAACGATGTGATGGTGGAACAACACTCCATTCACCTTGAGCTTTAGTTTCCACCATACAACCCAAACGAGCTAATGCATCAGCAATAAACTCACCAGCAACTTCATAACCCAGCAACTGATCGACTTGTGATTGCTTCAGTGGAATTGCTTCTCGTTTTGGTAATAACTCAGCTTGCTCTGCTACTGTAATTGGGCCAAACTCTCCACCAGCAAAAGCCTGAATAAGCTCTGAAGCACGGTGCATTGCAATCATTGGTAACTCGAAGTCGACACCACGCTCATAACGTTGAGATGAGTCAGTATGCAAACCAAAACGACGCGCACGACCAGCAATTGCTAAAGGTGCGAAGAATGCACTTTCAAGGAAAATATCCTGCGTATCGTCTGTAACTGAGGAATCCAAGCCCCCCATAATTCCAGCGATTGCCAAAACTTTTTGCTGATCAGCAATGACCATAATGTCTTCTTGTAACTCAACTTCTTGATCGTTGAGCAGCACCAATTTTTCTTGAGGCTGTGCTTGGCGAACTTGAATTGTTCCTTCGATTTTTGCTAAATCAAAGGCATGCATCGGCTGACCTAACTCAAGTAATACATAGTTGGTCACATCAACCAAAATACTATGTGTGCGAATCCCTGAACGAGCGAGTGCTTGTTCCATCCATTCAGGTGTTTTAGCTTTAACATTTACATTTTTTACGATACGACCTAAATAGCGCGGTGTACCTTCAGTTATGATATTAACGATTTTCTCATCAGCAATTGTTGCTGCTATTGATTGAATCTTAGGCTCATTTACATTCAATTGATTGATGACTGCAATTTCACGTGCAATACCACGAATACTAAAACAGTCACCACGGTTTGGCGTGATACTGATGTCAATCACATTGTCATCAAGTTTTAAATATTCACGAATATTCATGCCAACAGGTGCATCAGCAGGAAGCTCTAACAAACCATCAATCTTGTCTTCTAAATCAATTTCAGAAGCACCACATAGCATGCCTTGTGATTCAATACCACGAAGCTTGCCTTTCTTAATTTTGAAATCGCCTGGTAGTACTGCACCGATAGTTGCAACAGGTGCCTTCATTCCTACACTGACATTTGGTGCACCACAAACAATTTGTAATGGATCACCAGAGCCAATATTTACCGTCGTAACACGTAAGCGATCTGCATCTGGGTGTTGTTCAACAGTGAGTACTTCTCCAATGACAACACCTGTAAATGGCTTTGCCACAGGTGCAAGTTCATCGACTTCCAGACCAAGCATGGTCAATTGATCAGAAAGGGTTTCGCTATCAATCGCTGGGTTCACCCATGTGCGTAACCAATTTTCACTAATTTTCATCTGTATAAACCTTATTTAATCCTGAAAAACTGTTAGGCAAACTGGCGTAAAAAACGCACATCATTTTGGTAGAACATACGTAAGTCATTGATGCCATAACGCAACATTGCAAAACGCTCTACCCCTAAACCAAAAGCAAAACCTTTGTATTTATCAGGATCAATACCAGAAGCACGAAGTACATTTGGATGTACCATGCCACAACCTAAAACTTCCAACCAACGACCGCGTTCATCCATAATATCCACCTCAGCACTTGGTTCAGTGAATGGGAAGTAAGATGGACGGAAACGCACTTTTAAATCTTTTTCGAAAAATTCATTCAGAAGATTAATCAATAGACCTTTTAGCTCAGCAAAGCTGGTGTTTTCAGCAACGTACAAACCCTCGATCTGATGGAACATCGGCGAATGCGTTTGATCCGAGTCACAACGATATACACGACCAGGACACACGATGCGAATTGGCGGCTGACTTTTCTCCATGGTACGAATTTGTACACCCGAGGTATGAGTACGAAGTAAATGCGTTGCATCGAAATAGAAAGTATCATGCATCGCGCGTGCTGGATGATGACCTGGAATATTTAAGGCTTCAAAGTTGTGATAATCATCTTCAACTTCTGGGCCATGTGCAACCTGAAAGCCTGCTTTGGTAAAGAATTGACAAATACGTTCCTGAACTTGAGTCACAGGATGGATGCTTCCCATACGCTGACCGCGACCAGGCAAAGTGATATCAATCGTTTCGCTTGCTAATTTTTTTGCCAACTCAGCTTGTTGTAGTGTCTGCTGACGTTCAGTCAAAGCAGCATTGATAGCCTCACGAACAGCATGAATCGCAGCACCTTGTACTTTGCGCTCTTCAGGATCCATTTTTCCTAATGCTTTAGACTGCTCTGCAAGCTGGCTTTTTTTCCCTGTAAATTGCACACGAACTTGGTCGAGTGCGGCAAGGTCTTGAGCCGCTGCAATGGCAGCAAGCGCTTCAGTGGTCAGGGCTTCCAGTGACATAGTAACTCTCAAAGCAACAAATTATAGAAATATAATAAAACGCTATAGTTTATCAGCTTTTTACCTAGTTTATGAAGATAAAGGACTGTTTAAATAGAGTACTTTTTAGCGTTAAACTTTATGCCCAAATGGACAACAAATGCCCGTGGTGCAATAAATTTTCGCAAAAAAATAATCAATATCTAAATAAAATGTATAAGATACGAGTATCGTCAATGAGAAACAATAACGATGGCGCTTGATCAAATCTGGAAACAACAACTTACACTTGTTAGCTATGGCAATGAATTTCTTGCAGGAAATCTGAACTTTAATCGCTGGATCGAACATCCTATTTTCAGTAAAAACTGCTTAATCTTCAGAGATCTACTATCACAACATTTGCTGGCACAACATTTCCAAATTTGGCTTGAGAGTTTGAAAAAACAAGGCGTCAAAAAACTAAGCTTACATCTTTCTAGCATTCTCAACGACGAACAAAATCCCAACCCTAATGTCGAGCTTCTACCATTTGCACATTTTATTGTAAGTCATCAAGCCAATAAAAAAACCGCTTGGATTTGCGGACATGAACTCGCTGAATGGTTTAACACTGATCAGGAATTTGAAACACCTTTTTCTCAAAAAAGCACAATAAGAGAAGAGACATTTTGGCGCTATGAATTAAATGATAAATACGCTAAAAAAATCGATACTGATTTACAGAAAATCAATTGGAACGATGTCTCAAAATTTTTAGAGCGCGAATTATTCAATAGCAAATATGTGGAATACTTTTTAGAACCTGAACAACAAGATTTCCCATTTTATGGCTACGAAATAGATCATAATCAGCCTCATGAAACACTTTTAGCGTTGATCCCAACAGATTATCCAGCTGATTGTGCCCATCAATTATTACATCGAACACAAGCAATTATCGATTACTTAGAAGAACAAAAAAAGCACCCTTATACAGATTCTGGTGAACTTATTAGCCCTGAAGAACAAATCAATCTTCGTAATTTTTCACAGAAGGCTGAGGATTTATTCGCTAAATTAATCGTCAAAACAGCAAATCATTATCAGACGGCTCAACTTACCATGGATGAACCAGAGATCATCGACCGAACTATGGAAATCCCACAACAGTTCAATGAAGCTCATCCACACAAGGTTGGAACTTCTAGCGTGATTAAATTAATTATTCTCACAGTCATTATTTGTTTGGTTGCTTATTATTTTGGGCTTTAATAAAAGCGTACAGCTTTTAATTAGATTAAATTTCCCATTGATAAATTAGCTCCGTTATTCCTTCGCCGAACTCTGGAAGTTCGGCTTCTCCAATCAATTCAGCTCCAATCTTTTCATAAAAGAAACGACTAGGGTTCTTATTAAAAACCTCTAAACGAATAAACTGATATCTTTTCTGAACAACATAGTCGTACAAGCATTGAAACATTTCACGCCCAATACCTTGTTTTTGGATGTCCTGCAAAAGATAAAAAGCGCGAATTTCAGCTACATTATTTTCAGGATTTAAATATCCATCTAAAAAGCCCTTTATTTTTTGATCTTCAATATACACTAACAATTGATGGTCTAAACTTCTTGTGAGTGCTTGCCATAATATCAATTTTTCCTGTACATCTAATTGATCTAATATTTCTTGATTAAGAATACTTGAGTAAGTTTCTTTCCAACACAGCACGTGAATCTCAGCGATTTTAGCTGCATCTCCAAAGTTAGCTATGCGTATTTGACCTTTTCGATTGCTTTGCAATTCAACCTCCACAAAAATTTGTTCAGGTAAGTGTTGATCACCCAACTTGTATATGAATGTTAAAGAAGCAAAAACTGTGCAAAAGCGAACTAATTATTAAGATCATTTTTCTAAATTAAAAAAATATTTAGCTATAAAAAATAGAGTTTTCACAATTTAAATCACATACTTAAATTGAGAAAACTTAGACTACTAAAAGCAATAATTTACGGTTATAAAAAATAAATTATGGATGCTCCTATTCTTTTAGGAGATTTTATTGATCTCTCATTATTCTCTATTACTAAATCCTAAAACCATAAAAAAGACCGCTAAAAAGCGGCCTTCTTTTGAATCTCTAAGCTTATGCAGCTAATGCGCCTTTAGCTTTTTCAGCTAAAGCAGCAAATGCTACTGCATCATGCATAGCGATGTCAGCTAATACGCGACGGTCGATGATCACTTGAGCTTTTTTCAAGCCATCGATCATACGGCTGTATGACAAACCGTTTTGACGAGCACCAGCATTGATACGCGCAATCCATAAAGCACGGAATTGACGTTTCTTTTGACGGCGGTCACGGTAAGCGTATTGACCAGCTTTGATTACCGCTTGGAACGCTACGCGGTAAACGCGTGAACGAGCACCATAGTAACCTTTAGCGCGAGCAAGAATTTTTTTGTGACGACGATGAGCCACTACACCACGTTTTACACGAGCCATTTATAATCTCCTTAGATGTATGGGCACATAGCACGAACTGATGCAACGTCACTTACGTGAACCATTACACAACCGCGCAATTGACGGATACGCTTAGCAGATTTTTTGGTCAAAATGTGGCGCTTGAATGCTTGTTTGCGCTTGAAACCGTTTGCAGTCGCTTTGAAGCGTTTAGCTGCACCACGGCGAGTTTTTAACTTAGCCATAGTAACCTCTTTTAGGCACCTGTTCGGCGCGTTTGCACTATTGCAAATCGACCTGCAGGTAAGGAAGGCAGCATAATATAACATCTGCGAATAAAACAAAAGTAAAATGCTCATTTTTTGAGTAAGAGTAAGACTTTTACTCAAACGAAATTTTCCATCATTAATTCTCAAAATACGAGAAATTTATATTAATTACTTGCTTATAATAGCTTCAATTCCATCATAAACACTCGAAATGAATACACAACAAGATGCTTTTGCTGCATTGCGCTATCGAGATTTCTCTATCGTTACCTTGAATCAATTCTGCTTAACACTGGCAATTCTGATTCAAGAAATTATCGTTGCTTATTCACTGTATCAAATCACACGTGATCCACTCACATTAGGTTTTATCG
Source organism: Acinetobacter sp. AOR34_HL (assembly GCF_027854795.1). NCBI lineage: Bacteria > Pseudomonadati > Pseudomonadota > Gammaproteobacteria > Moraxellales > Moraxellaceae > Acinetobacter > Acinetobacter sp. AOR34_HL. Next base: position 29,080 of record NZ_JAKTID010000066.1, read on the forward strand.
GTTTAGCTGAAGCCATTCCATTTATTGCGCTTTCCTTATGGGGTGGTTATTTTGCAGATAAACTCAATAAGCAAACCATTATGAAGGTCTGTTTATTTTTTGCAGCACCATTGCCACTCGTGCTCTGGGCACTCTTCCATTTATATGGTTTAGAAAAGATTAGTGTCTCAACTTTGTCATGGGGAATTTATGCAGTCATTTTTGCATTAGGAACAACCCGAGGTTTCTACAACCCCTCAGCAACCTCTCTCAAACCATTTCTTATTCCACGTGAACTTTATGCGAATGGTGCAACATGGACGACGATTGGTTGGCAAAGTGGCGTGATTATCGGTCCAATGTTGGGTGGATTTATGCTGGCATTTCTTGGGCGAGAGACCAGCTTGTTCACAGTCACAGGATTGTTAGCAACTTGTTTTATTCTGATTACCCAACTTCAAAAAAGAACTTTTCCAAAAATGGAAACTGAGAACGTTCTTCAAAGTCTGACAGACGGTTTTCGCTTTATTTGGAAAACCAAAATTGTCTTATGGGCCATATCATTAGATCTTATTTCAGTATTATTTGGAGGGGTAATTGCACTTCTGCCTATATTTGCTGAGGATATTTTAAAGGTCGGTCCAGAAGGATTGGGATATTTACGTGCTGCTCCATCAATTGGTGCGTTGTTAACAATGTTTGTTTTAACCAAATTTCCACCAACGCATCATGCTTGGCGAAATATGTTATTCGCTGTTGCTGGTTTTGGTATTTTTACTATTCTATTTGCATACTCAAATAACATTTGGCTATCTCTGTTTGCACTGGCAATGACGGGTGCATGTGATAGTGTTTCTGTTGTTGTTCGTCAAACCGTCTTACAGATTTTCCCGCCTGAGAATATGCGAGGTCGTGTTGCTGCGGGTAATGGCATGTTCGTTTCTTCAAGCAATGAACTCGGCGCTTTTGAATCTGGTTTAGCCGCTAAGTATATGGGAACCATAACTGCAACCATTTTTGGCGGATGTATGACACTTGCTGTGGTGACTTATTGTTGGTTCAAAACAACTGATTTATTTAAATCGATATCACCAAAGGTTCGGATCATTAGAACACTTAGGGAAAGCCTGTAAGCTTTCCCTACCCTCAGAAAACACCTAGATATAAAGCATATAAAGTTAAATAACGCCCACCTTTGGCAATCGTAACGATCAGCAAAAAGCGCCAAAAATTTTCTTTCATCAATCCTGCAATTAAAGTGATCGGATCTCCAACGACAGGAGTCCAGCTTAATAATAAAGAATAGAAACCATATTTATGATAAATCTGTTGTGCTTGTACTAAACGCTGTTCAGAAACAGGAAACCATTTTTTATCTTTAAAATGTTCAATTTTCAGCCCTAACCACCAGTTCACACATGAGCCTAATACATTGCCTACAGTCGCAACTAAAATCAAATAAAATGGATTAGAAAGCCCCTGCACCAGTAAAGTCATTAAGACTGCCTCTGACTGTAGAGGCAGTAATGTCGCTGCGCCAAAAGCAGAAATAAATAGTAAAAGATAAGAGATCACGAAACTTTTGGCTCTGATTTAGATCGGACAATATAACTTAGGCTTGAATATAAAAATGGAACAATAAAAGTAATCCAAAATGCGGCATCAGATTTAATCATTTTCTGTAATATTGTTAATTGTATCTCACCCTCTGAAACAGCATTCCAATCAATCAACAGTGTGAGATCAACATAAAAAAGTAAGATAAGGTATAAAGCGAAAATGCCTCCACAAACACCTGTATAAAAAACAGAATGCTTTGCTTTGACTTGTAAAAGTGCAAATAGTGAAGCAAAAACAAAGCCTGTACTTAATATTAAAACTAAGACCATCCATCCAAAATTATCTATCGCTAAAAAATATTGCATCAGACTGCAACTCACTGCTACTACGATCAGTAATCCCATGAGAAGAGCCCAATGCTTAATATAATCATTAAACACGGTAGTAATAATAAAATTAAACTTTGATCGATAATGCTTTTTGAATAGCAGGACGTGCGGTCAAACGTTCAATATAGTCTTGAACATATGGATAATCCTCAAGCTGTATGCCTTGCCAATCGTAACGCAACGCCCACGGCAGGATAGCCATATCCGCAATAGAGTATTCACCAGCTACAAACTTTTGACCAATTAATTGTTTATTGAGAACACCATACAGACGTTTAGTTTCATTCACATAGCGCTCTATCGCATAAGGAATACGTTCAGGTGCAAATTTACTAAAATGATGATTCTGACCAAGCATCGGACCGAAACCACCCATTTGCCACATCAACCATTGCTCAACTTCAACACGTTCTTGTTCATCCGTAGGATAGAATAATCCAGTCTTCCGACCTAAATATTGTAGGATTGCACCTGATTCAAATACAGAAATCGGTTCACCATTTGGTCCATTTTGATCAACAATCGCTGGAATTTTATTATTTGGCGAAATACGTAAAAAATCAGGTTGAAATTGATCATTTTCCAAAATATTAATTGGAAAAATTTGATAATCCAAGCCCATTTCCTCAAGTGCAATGGTTATTTTATGTCCATTGGGTGTTCCCCAATAATAAAGATCAATCATTTTAAAATTATTCTCCATACACCGTAGATGGTGGCTCTTTACACACCTTAATAGATTTAAAAAGAAACAACAAGTTCTGTAAATTAAAAATAATTTTTATAATTATCAAATATATATAAAATTTATTTAAAAAAATAGATCTTTAACTTGAATTTTTTAAACTCAAACACATATTAATTATTGTGTTAGAAATGACGATTTTTAACATTCTGTCGATGTTTATACATGGCAGGTTTAAGTTTTATCTTCTTATTTTTAAAACTTTGCTGACCTCAGGAGGTTCTAATCATGAGTAATCTAAATCTTCATCCTTTATTTCGTCGTAGCATTGGATTTGACCGTTTAAATGATTTTATTGACTACGCCATGCAAAGTGATACACCCAATTACCCTCCATATAACATAGAGAAATCTGGTGAAAACCGTTATCGCATTGTGGTGGCTACCGCAGGTTTTAGCCTAGAGGAATTAGGACTGAGTCTAGAAAATCAGCTTCTTACCATTTCAGGTAAACCTGAGGTTGTTCAGAAAGAAACAACTGAATATCTGCATAAAGGAATCGCGCGTCGTGCCTTTAAATTGTCTTTACGCTTAGATGAACATATTGAAGTTCAACAAGCTGATTATGAGAATGGTTTATTGGTCATTGACTTGGAACGAATCATACCAGAAGAGAAACTTCCACGCGAAATCCCAATTGGTAAGAAAAAACTTTTACTTGATCAGCCTGAATCTACAGAAAAAACTGTAAGTACTGAGTAATTATGCTTTAAATCAAAAAAGCCCTGCTATTCGAGCAGGGCTTTTTTGATGATAGGATGATTACTTTTTCTTTTTCGGACCAAGTAACATGCCCATCTGACGACCTTCCATCTTCGGTGCTTGTTCAACTACACCAAACTCAGCAACGTCAGCTTCAATTTTTTGTAATTGAGCCAAACCAAGCTGTTGATGTGCCATCTCACGACCACGGAAACGCAAGGTAATTTTCACTTTATTTCCTTCTTCAAGGAAACGTAAAATTGCGCGCAATTTTACCTGATAATCACCTACATCCGTTGCTGGACGTAACTTGATTTCTTTCACTTGCACTTGATGCTGTTTTTTCTTCGCATCTTTTTGCTTTTGTTTCAAATCAAACAAGTGCTTGTTGTAGTCCATGATTTTACAAACAGGCGGTTCTGCATTAGCAACAATCTCAACAAGGTCAAGATTTGCTTCTTCAGCAGCACGTAATGCTTCAGTTAATGAAACGACACCTTTTTGTTCTCCATCTGCAGCAACAAGGCGTACTTCTTTTGCACGGATCTCGTCGTTAATCGCAGGACGGTTACTTTTAGCACCTTGTTGTTGGTTACGGTCAGGCTGTTTAATCTTTATTACTCCACAATGTACCGGCCACGTTCGGCTACGGCAGATTTCACTAGATCAATGAATGCATCCACTGACATAGTACCTAAATTTTTTCCTGAGCGAGTACGGACATTGACAGTTCCCTCTTCAACTTCTCGGTCACCAAGAACCAGAAGATAAGGAATACGCTCTAGGGTACGCTCACGAATCTTAAATCCGATTTTTTCATTTCTCAAGTCAGAAATAGCACGAAGACCATTTTCTTTGAGTTTTGCAACGACTTGCTCACTCGCCTCAGCTTGAGAATCAGTAATGTTCATAACACAAGCTTGAACTGGGGCAAGCCAAGGTGGCATGAAACCAGCGTAATGTTCAATTAGTATACCAATAAAACGCTCAAAACTACCAAGTATTGCACGATGCAGCATGACTGGTTGATCACGTTCGTTTTCTTCCGTCACATATGAAGCATCTAAACGAATAGGTAAATTGAAGTCACATTGGATTGTACCGCATTGCCACACACGACCTAAGCAATCTTTTAATGAAAATTCAATCTTCGGACCATAGAATGCACCTTCACCTGGTTGCAAGTCCCAAGCCAAGCCCGCATCATCCAAAGCATCAGCAAGAGATTTTTCTGCTAAATCCCAAAGTGCATCATCACCTACACGCTTTTCAGGACGTGTTGAAAGTTTCATTTGAACTTCTTCAAAGCCGAAGTCTTTATAAACATCCAAAGTCAGCTTAATAAAGTCTGCAACTTCTTTACCAATTTGCTCTTTGGTACAGAAAATATGTGCATCATCTTGGGTAAAGCCACGAACACGCATAATTCCGTGTAATGAACCAGATGGTTCGTTACGATGACATGAACCGAACTCCGCTAAACGGATTGGTAAATCACGGTATGATTTTAAGCCTTGATTGAACACTTGTACGTGACAAGGACAGTTCATCGGCTTTACTGCATAGTTTCGACTTTCTGAATGAGTCGTAAACATGTTTTCAGCATAGTTCGCTGCATGTCCTGATTTCTCCCACAAAGTGAAATCAACAATTTGTGGTGTTTTAATTTCTTGGTAACCATTGTCTTGCTGAACTTTACGCATGTATTGCTCAAGCACTTGGTAAATTGTCCAACCATTCGCATGCCAGAACACCATACCAGGTGCTTCTTCTTGCATGTGGAATAAGTCCAAAGCTTTACCAATTTTACGATGGTCACGTTTTTCAGCTTCTTCAATACGTTTGATATAAGCTGCTAACTGTTTTTTATCAGCCCAAGCCGTACCATAGATACGTTGTAGCTGTTCATTCTTCGCATCACCACGCCAGTATGCACCAGAGATTTTAGTGAGTTTGAATGATTTTAAAAATTTAGTGTTTGGTACGTGCGGACCACGGCACATATCCAAATAATCCTGATGGTAGTACAAGCCCATTTGTGTTTCATTTGGCATGTCTGCAATCAAGCGTAATTTGTATTCTTCACCGCGTGCTGTAAATTCTGCAATCACTTCATCACGTGGTGTCATTTTTTTGATGACATCATAGTCTTGATCGATGAGCTTTTTCATACGCTCTTCGATCGCCGCCATATCATCCAAAGTAAATGGGCGTGGCATCCAGATATCGTAATAGAAACCTTCTTCAATCACTGGGCCGATAACCATTTTCGCCTCAGGGAACAATTGCTTAACAGCATGTCCTACCAAGTGCGCACATGAGTGACGAATGATCTCTAGACCTTCTTCATCTTTCGGGGTAATAATCTGAACTGTCGCATCTTCTGTGATTAAATCACAAGCATCCACCAAACGATCATTGATACGACCAGCAACTGTATTTTTTGCAAGACCTGGACCAATGCTTTGAGCAAGTTCCATCACGGAAATCGGATGATCAAATTGCTTTTGATCACCATTTGGTAAAGTAATGATTGGCATAATAAAATCCTTAAGGAGTGATGCCCTATACGAAGGAGCATATCACCGCGAGATTATGTATTGAGGAGGAATCCTCAAAAGATAAAAAACGGCGGATAAAAAAGTATTCAAGATTTTACACAGGTTTAGATAAGGATGAAACCTTTGATTCAGAAAAACCAAAATCATTCAGGCAACACTTCAGACTAAAGCCTAAATGAATTCCGTTTAACAACACACTATGTTGTTATAGATATATGAAAATAACAGAAATGGAGTACAGACACATGGTGAGTGCATATGATGAATTACCAAGAACCCCTGCAAATTTTGTCGCATTATCTCCTTTACGCTATTTAGAACGTGCTGCTTATATTTACCCTCATCAAGCAGCAATTATTCATGGTGCTCGTCAAATCACTTGGCAGCAAACCTATCAACGCTGTCGCCAGTTTGCACATCAACTCAAAAATCTAGGTATTCAAAAAAACGATACCGTTTCGGTACTGTTACCAAATGTCCCTGCAATGATTGAAGCTCATTTTGCAGTACCAATGGCAGGTGCTGTACTCAATACGCTGAATACACGCTTGGATGCAAAAACTATTGCTTTCATGCTTACGCATGCAGAATCAAAAGTACTGCTTGTCGACCCTGAATTTAAAACCCTTGCAGAAGAAGCATTAACACTGATCAATCAAGATATTATTGTGATTGATGTATTTGATGAGGAATATGATGCTGAACAAATCGCACTTGGGCAGTACGAATATGAATCTTGGTTAGCTCAAGGTGATCCTGAATTTGAATGGTTGCTCCCACAAGATGAATGGGATGCCATTAGTCTGAATTATACTTCGGGAACTACAGGTAACCCGAAAGGCGTGGTTTATCATCATCGTGGCGCTTACCTCAATGCGGCAAGTAATATCTTGGCCTGCGGTATGAAACCTCGTGCTGTTTATCTGTGGACATTACCGCTCTTCCATTGCAATGGTTGGTGTTTTGCTTGGTCTATTGCTGCTAGTGGCGGTACCAATATTTGTTTACGCCGTGTCGATTCTGCTCTGATCTTCAAATATATTTCTGAACACAAAGTCGATTATTTCTGCGGTGCCCCTATTGTGCTGTCTATGCTCATCAATGCCCCAACAGATCAACGCACATCATTTGATCATCATGTCGAAGTGATGGTGGCTGGCGCAGCGCCTCCCGTTGCCATTATTGAAGGGATGCGAAATATAGGTATCAATGTCAATCATGTGTATGGTTTGACTGAAACTTACGGCCCGTCTGCTTTATGTGCTGCACAAGCAGGTTGGAGTGATTTATCTATCCAAGAGCAAGCTCAATTACATTCACGTCAAGGTGTTCCGTATCCGTTACAAGACAGTATGCGCGTATTAGATCCTGAAACCATGCAGCCTGTACCCAATGATGGTGAAACCATGGGTGAGATTATGTTCCGTGGCAATATCGTGATGAAAGGTTATCTTAAAAACCCACAAGCCACCGAAGAGGCATTTAAAGGCGGTTGGTTCCATACAGGTGATTTAGCCGTATGTCATCCTGATGGATATGCGAAAATTACTGATCGCTCCAAAGATATTATTATTTCAGGTGGCGAAAATATCTCATCACTTGAAGTCGAAGATGTTCTTTATCGCCATCCAGCCGTTTTAACTGCTGCAGTCGTTGCAAAACCTGATCCACGCTGGCAAGAAGTTCCCTGTGCTTTTATTGAATTAAAGCAAGGTATCTCAGCTTCAGCGGAAGATATTATTCTGCATTGCCAAAAGGAGCTGGCGCGCTTTAAAGTTCCGAAAGATGTGGTGATTACCGAGATTCCAAAAACTTCAACAGGCAAATTACAAAAATTTATTTTAAGAGAATGGGCAAAAGAACGCGCAACAGGTGAGTTTGGAAACTAACTCTAAAATAAAAAAGAAGTTTCATTTGAAACTTCTTTTTTTGAATTAACCTTGATCCGATAATAGTGCTACTTGCTGGACATAATTCACAAATTTACGCTTTGATTCCTCAAGTTCTTCTTCACTCACTTGCTGCTTAATATCGCGATGAATACGCAGAACATGTTGGCGTAAAGTGTGTCTTTCCGAAGCATTAAAAACCTTACTAAATTCATTGATGATTGGGTCACCTTGATCAATCATACGATCAACCCAACGCATCAATTGCATTTGCTTTTTAGCGCCTTGTTGAGGGGTAAGATAAGACAAAATGGTACTTTCATCTTCATTACGCAAGAGTTTACCGATTCGCTGAAACTGGCGACGACGTGCTTCAAAAGAGCTAATCTTTTGCACTTCAAGCAACGCATCAATCAAACGCTCATCAACAGGAAGTTTTTGAATCTGTTTTACATTTAATTGAGCCAATTGCTCACCTAAAGCTGCCATACGTTGCACAGCTTTTTTCTGTTCGGTTCTACTCGCACGTCCCTCTAATGATTCAAAATCCTCATCGGTATAACGCTGGGTACCACGTGCCACTATTACTCTGCCTCATAAAATTTTGCTGCGAACAGCGTTTGAATTTCTTCCAGTGCTTTATCTTCATCAGCACCGTCTATCACTAATCTTAAAGTCGTGCCTTTACCTGCACCTAACATCAACAATGACATAATATTCTTTGCATCAACCAATTTATCGCCTTTCCCAATCTGAATAGAAGAGCGAAACTTTGTGGTGACTTCGATGAGTTTACCAGAAGCACGTGCATGTAAGCCGAGTTTATTAATTACATCAATCGTTGTGTCTATCATGACCAGTGCTTCATTTCTCTATGTAAAATTTGGACAGCCCATTTTGCCTCAAGAGCCTTTTTGAGTCTATCCACAATATAAACGGAACGATGTTGCCCACCAGTACAACCCACGGATATGGTCATGTAATGGCGATGCCCTTCAGCAAAGGCAGGCAACCACTTTTCAAGAAAAGCATAAATATCAGCAAACATCTCATTGGTTTGCTGATTACTTTCTAAAAATTGACGGACTGGCTCATCTAAGCCAGACAGACGGCGTAATTCTAAATCCCAATGCGGGTTTGGTAAATGTCTTACGTCAAATACATAATCAGCATCTAAAGGAATTCCGTGCTTATAACCAAAAGATTGCAAGATCACAATCAAATTATCTGACTGACCTAATTTTGACAGTAAGATATGTTTTAAATCATGAACACTTTTATCTGTGGTATCAATATGAACTGTAGAGCGAAATTGTATCGGAATAAGCAGTTGCTTTTCTTCTTGGATACATTGCAACAGACTATTAAAACGGCTCGCTAAAGGATGTGGTCGTCGTGATGCACTGAAACGCGCTATCAAGTCTTGATCTTGAGTCGTCAGATAAATAACATCAACCGAACCATGTCTTTTTAACTGCTCGAAGACATGATCGAACTCTTGCATATCTGCACGAGTGCTTCGGATATCAACACCTAAGGCAAGTTGCTCCAAATTATTCTCATGATCTAGTTTTGCCACAATCTCAGGCAATAATGCCAAGGGTAAGTTATCTATACAATAATAGCCGAGATCTTCAAGCACTTGTAATGCTGAAGATTTCCCTGAGCCTGACTGACCTGTAACGATAAGAATACGCTTCATGGCATTTTGCCCTTTTATAGTTTTATGTTTTATATTCGACTTGTAAATTATCAATCAATCGTGTCGAGCCAAGTTTTGCAGCAACAAACAGTACTAAGTTTTGAGTAAACTGTTCAATTGGCTGTAAATTTGGCTGTCGAGCCTCGACATAATCTACAACAAAACCTGCTTGAGTCAACTGATCCGAGATTGTAGCCAAAACCGCTGACAAGGCTTTACCTTCATGGAGATCTTGCTCAGCTTGTTTCAATAGCTGATAAATCTTTGGTGCTGTTGCACGTTGCTCTTCAGTTAAATAACCATTACGAGAGCTTAAAGCCAAACCATCTTGAGCGCGAACAATTGGCACCCCAATCACTTCAAGCGGAATATTCAAGTCTTGAACTAATTGACGGATAACAGCAAGTTGCTGATAGTCTTTTTGCCCAAAAAATGCATAATCTGGCTGAACAATATTAAATAATTTAGTAACGACAACCGCAACACCATCAAAATGTCCTGGACGTGATTTACCACATAAATCGTCAGTAATCTGACCAACACTAATGTTAGTTAAACGTGGCTGTGAACCATACATTTGTTCAACAGAAGGTGCAAAAATAATATCGCAACCAACATCAGCCAATAAACGACTGTCTTGTTCTAGTGTACGCGGATAACTATCAAAATCTTCTCCAGCACCAAACTGGATTGGATTAACAAAAATACTTACGACAACGACATCGCAAATCTTCTTTGCCTCACGAACTAAGGTCAAATGACCTTCATGCAAATTTCCCATGGTTGGTACGAAACCAATCATTTTTTTTGCAGCACGTGCAGGTGAAAGAGACGCAGTTAAGCCTTGAATTGTTGTTTCTGTTTTCATGAATTACAGCTCAACTTGGAAAGTATGTTCTTTAGCTGGGAAAGACTGATCTTGTACAGCAGCATGATAGGCTTTAAAGGCATCTAGGATTGCTGTTTCACCTGATTGTTCTTTCATAAAGTTACGTACAAAACGTGCAACACGCCCAAATGTTAGCCCAAGCATATCCTGTACAACCAACACTTGACCATCGGTTTGATTACCTGCACCAATCCCAATCACAGGTGTGTTTGGAAATAATTCAGCAATTTCTTTACCGAGTTGTGCTGGTACGCATTCAAGCAATAAAACTGCTGCGCCAGCATCAACTACAGCTTGGCAGTCTGCAATCAATTGATCAGCTGCTTCACGTGTTCTCGCCTGTAGTTTATAACCGCCAAAAACATGTACAGACTGAGGTGTTAAACCCAAATGTACACAAACAGGAATACCATTACGTGTAAGCACTTGAACCAATTCACTTAACCATGCACCACCTTCGATCTTGACCATCTGCGCGCCAACTTGCATCACAGCTTTTGCACTTTTCAAACCATCTTCAAGTGTCGCATAACTCATAAATGGCAAATCAGTCATGATCAAAGCATGCGAATTACCGCGACGAACAGCAGCAGTATGGTAAGCCATATCTTCTACTGTTACAGGAAGGGTTGAGTCCCGTCCTTGTATCGCCATTCCTAGAGAATCACCGATTAAAATCGTATCGATTTCAGCCAGTTCCATTGCTTTAGCCATACTTGCATCGTAACAAGTTAGACATGAAAACTTGCGTCCTTCGGCTTTAAACTTTCTTAAGTCACTTAGACTAATCATGATGGTGTCCTCTACAGGCATTTCCAGAACAGACAAATCTTAAGCATTTGCCCAAGATTGATCTGCGATTACAGTCAAATTTGCTTGCTGTAAAAGTTCTAAATCTCTTAAAGAATGACCATTTATTTGTAAATGATCATCTAAATCTAATAATGGAATCACGACAAAATCACGCTCCAACACACCAACATGTGGCACGGTCAAACGCTCATTGTGTATCTGCTCTTGTCCATAAATCAGTAAATCCAGATCAAGAGTCCGCTCTCCCCAATGACGCAAACGAATACGTCCAGCATCTTTCTCAAACTGTTGCAATTGATCAAGCAAATCTAGTGGCGACAATTCTGTATCTAACTGAACCACAGCATTCAGATAATGAGGCTGATCTTGCGGTCCCATCGGTGGACTTTGATATAGTTTAGAGACTTGAACAGTACCCAAACTTGATAATTTCAAAACTGCTTCTGCAAGAATGTGTTTTGAGTCACCTAAGTTTGAACCTAAACCAATATAAGTACGAATCGTCATTGCGTCGGTCCAAAAACAACTTCTGCTAAATCACGTTTTACACGTTTACGTTTCAAAATCGGATGATCAGCATGAATTAAATTTGAATCAGTTGAAGCTTTCTCAATAAAACGATTGACCGAATCATCTGTTCTAACACGCTCTTTTTTAGCACGTCGATTTTTAGGTTCAGGTACATTCACCAAAGGTTCAATTTCAGTAGTCTTTACATCATCAACTTCAGCAAGCTTACGTCTTGATTTTGTACGTTGGCGATTATATTGACGAATGACCGCTTCTTTTTGATCAATCGACATCTCTTGGTAGTTTTCCCACCAAACACCCATACCATTTGTGCTTGTGTCACCAGACTTCTCACGAAGCAATAAGAAATCAAATCCTGCGCGAAAACGTGCATGTCCTGCTAGGGCTTCTATTTGTTGCGGTTTTGGATTGAGCAAACGTGTCTGCATTTCCCAAACTTCACGAATAAAAGTTTCAGCAAAACGAGGAATAATAGTTCGAGTCGCTTGACGTTTTAAAACATCCAAACCTGCTTGTGCACGAGCCTCTGCAGGAACCCTCCCTTTATTTAAATAAAAATCACATCGCTCTAAAAAAGGTTTCCATAACAATACCGCATAGAAAAATGCAGGATTAATAGTTTTGCCAATTTGAATACGCTGATCTGTATTTCTAGCTGCACGCTCAATAAAAGCAGTGATGTTCGGTGGAATTTCAGCAAACAATTGCTTCCAAACACCAAACTCAATCAACATCGGTAGAACACGGTTCAGGTGTCCCATCGTAAATAATTTTTGAGATTCATCATATAAACGATGCGGAGAGACATCACGCAACAATTGCGTCATCTCAGGATTAAATACATCTAAGATCGAAGAATCAATTTGAAAATTTAATTTTGCAGCAAAACGCAAGGCACGTAGCATTCTTACAGGATCTTCTTCGAAACGCTGAGCTGGTTCCCCAAGAAATCGTAATGTACGTGTTTTAATGTCATCAACTGCATGACAAAAATCTAGAACGATGGCTTTACGTGGTTGATAATATAAAGTGTTAATTGAGAAATCACGGCGAGCAAAGTCCTGCTCAATCGTTCCCCAGTTATTATCTCGTAAGATCATACCAGAAGCACTGGTTACTGCTTTTTTAGGCGGTGCGCGAAAGGTCGCAACTTCAATTAATTCTCGACCAGAATAAACATGTGCAAGCTCAAATCGTCGACCAATAATACGGCAACGTCGACCAAAAACCTCTTTAACTTGAGCTGGTGTAGCATTGGTAACTGCGTCAAAATCCTTAGGATTAAGACCAAGCATCATATCGCGAACACCACCACCGACGATATAAGCTTCATAACCTGCTTTAGTGAGGCTATCAATTACATCAAGAATTGAAGGTGGTAGTTGAGTTGTGGACAAACCACATTTTGACGCGCGCAAAGTTTGCAAAAGACACTGTCTCCTACGTCAGGACGTAAATAACATTTTGTCGCTAATCATAGCTCTAACACACACAAAGGGCAATTTATTCTGTTGAAGTTTCAACAGATCAATTGCTCAGATTAGCGACTTTTTCCCTATTGAATCTTAAAGTATGAGCTTTGCTTTATTCTTCTCAAGCAGTTTTGGCCCGATTCCTTTTACATTCATTAATTCATCTATTGTTTTAAAACCACCCTTCTTTTGGCGGTATTCAATGATTGCTTGAGCTTTTTTCTGTCCCACTCCATTCAAAGTTTGTAACTGTTCTAGATTTGCCTGATTCAAACTAATTTTATCTGACTGAATATTTACAGAAGATGAATATTGTTTGGTGTTTTGCTGACTAGGTCTTGATAAATAGTAACTATTGTTGGGCTGTTTAGCTAACTGCTGGTCACGCGCTTGCTGTTGAGCTTTCCACTTTTCATAAGATTGATCAAATTGCTGCGCATAACCACTTGTATAACACCCAACCCATAGTAAAATCAGTATAAATAGATTATGTCTGCTGCGTGGCTGCGACAAAATCATGTGTTTTCCCCTCAGTATTTAATTGTCGTTTTGCTTGCTCCCAGAGTTCATCGATTTCTGCTAAACTCATTTCTTGCAAGTCTTTATTTTGTCGTTGTGCTTGTTGTTCAATATAAGCAAAGCGGCTTCTAAATTTATAAATTGTTGCCAACAATGCCATCTCACTCGACTGTCCAAGTTTACGACCAACGTTGATCAAAGAAAATAGGCAGTCTCCGAATTCTTCTTGTATTTCATCATTTTTTTGATTTCTAATTGCTTGTTGCAACTCTCCCAACTCTTCTTCTAATTTCGCATAAGCATCAGTCACCGTTTCAAAATCAAAACCAAGTTGCGCTGCTTTCTTTTGAACCTCTTGTGCTTGAACCAAGGCTGGAGCATGTTTGATTTCATCTAATCTAGATACACTTTTATCTTTTTTTTCTTGTAGCTTAATTTGCTTCCATAATTCACTTACTTGGTCTGAACTCAAATCTTTAAACTGATCTGCTTGGAAAACATGTGGATGACGACGTATCAACTTTTCACTGATTGCATCTACCACATCGTTAAAATCAAATATCCCTTTCTCACTAAACATTTGTGATTGAAACACCACTTGCAACAGCAAATCACCCAATTCATTTCGAATCTCATCAATATTGCCCTCACGTATGGCAGCTTCAACCTCATAAGCTTCTTCAATTGCATAACGCGTTAAACTTTCAGGTGTTTGTTGTTGATCCCATGGACATTTTTGTCTTAATTCCTGCATGATCTCTAATAATTTTTCCATGATGACCTCCTCAAACCTAAACCGCTAAATTGTTGCAGCATAAAGCCGCTTGTGCGTAATATACACCCACTCAAGAAATATCAATATAAAGGACAGCAATGCAAGCTAGTGTTTTTATCAGTGGTGCTGCACAAGGAATTGGCGCTGAAATCGCACGTTTATTCCATAAGAATGGCTATAAAGTTGGAATTTATGACATTAACCAAGAACTTGCTGAGCAATTAGCCACTGAGTTAGGTGAGAATGCTAAGGCTGGTTACCTCGATGTCAGCAATTACCGTCAATGGCAAATCGCCTTACAAGAGTTTAGAAACTGGGCTGGTGAACTCAATATTTTAGTCAATAATGCGGGAATTTTGTATTCTGGACCATTTGAAAAAACAGATATCCAATCACACCATCGCACCATTGATATCAATGTCAAAGGCATTATTAATGGCTGTCATACGGCTTTAAATCATTTGCAACAGGCAAGATTTGCTCGTGTTATCAATTTATCCTCTGCTTCAGCAATTTATGGTCAAGCGGATTTAGCCTCATATTCCGCAAGTAAATTTGCCGTTCGTGGTTTAACTGAAGCATTAGATGTCGAATGGCAAAAGTACAATATTCGTGTACTTGATGTCATGCCTTTATTCGTTCAAACCAATATGGTGAAGAATATGGATGCAGGTAGTATTCAAAATATCGGCGTTGATTTAACCCCTGCTGATGTTGCCAAACAAGTATTACATTTGGCACAACAAAAAGATCATACTTTAATTCCGACACATACGCCTGTAGGCATCAAAACCAAACTGATGTATCAATTGTCGAGTATAAGCCCACAATTTTTAAATCGACTCACCAATATTTTCTTATCGAAGCGCTAATACAAAAAAAGCTGCATTTACATGCAGCTTTTTATTAATTTAGCTTCCTTGAACCAAACGCCTAGCGCTAATAATCCCTGGTTGTTGCTCCAAACGAGCTAATAACCGAGACAATTGCGCCAAACCTTTAACTTCAATCAAGAGTTTCATATTGGCGATACCATCTGCCTCAGAAATCGTATTGACCTGACGAATATTAATTTGGTCTGAGAAAATCACCTGTGTGAGATCTTTCAGTAAACCACGGCGATCATACGCTTCCACCACGATTTGAACACTCTGCCCTCGTGTTGGCTGCATTTCCCAATCCGCCTCAACTGCTCGTTCAGTCTCTTGAGTCGTCATACGAATATAATCAGGACAAGCCACTTTATGGATACTTACACCACGATTTAAAGTGATATAACCACCAATTGACTCACCATGAACAGGTTGACAGCACTGTGCAATATGCAGTTCTACGTTATCCAAACCATCAATCAAAATCCCATGCGCAGATAAAGTATGGCTTGCACGTGGATTCAATGCTGGTTTCAGCACTAATTCAGGCTCATCTTGATCTAGATGCATTTGACGATTAACTTGATTAATCAATGCATGTAGACTGATATCACCACTCACCAAAGCCACTAAAATATCATCACCAGATTTCAAATTGAAATGTGATGAATAATCTTTTAGATCAATACTCTTTGGATGAATCGCTAAACGCGCCAACTCTTTATTGAGTAACTCACGTCCAACTTCAATATTTTTACTACGATCTTGCTGTCTAAACCAGTGACGTAACTTATCTCTTGCTCGAGCGGTTTTAATATAACCTAAAGAATTCACCAACCAATCACGATTAGGTTCACGATCTTTCTTCGTTAAAATTTCAACTTGCTCACCTGTTTTCAAGGTATAAGTAAGTGGAACATAACGCTGGTTAACACGTGCAGCATAACACTTGTTACCGACTTCAGTGTGCACATGGTAAGCAAAATCTAAAACCGTCGAACCACGGGGTAATTCTTTAATATCCCCATCACGACTGAACACATAAATCTTTTCAAAATTTTCAAAATCTTGAATATGATCAATACCATTAGACTCATCATCTTCGGCATGTGGTGTTGTTTCAGTACGTTCTTGGTAATGTTCAAGCACTGCACGTAAAGAGTGTAAACGATCATTAAATGAATGATCGGTATTCTTCGCCCCTTCTTTATAGTTAAAGTGCGAACATACGCCTAATTCTGCCTCATTGTGCATTTCAAACGTACGGATTTGTACTTCAAGCGATTTATTCTCAGCAATCACAGCCGTATGCAAAGAGCGATAGCCATTTGCCTTAGGGTTGGTTACATAATCATCAAACTGATTTGGAATATGACGCCACAACTGATGCACAATACCCAAAGCGTGATAGCAGTCAGGAACTCCCTTAACTAAAACTCGAACAGCACGAATATCATATAACTGATCAAAGCTAAGGTTCTTGCTTTTCATTTTGCGATAAATCGAATAAATGTGTTTTACTCGACCACTAATTTCAGCTTGGATATCATGCTCTGCCAATTCAGTTTTGAGTTTATCAATCACGAATTGGATATATTGTTCGCGCTCTAAACGCTTTTCATTCAACAAAGAAGCAATTTCTTTGTATCGCTCTGGCGCTAAATATCGGAATGCAAGATCTTCAAGTTCCCACTTGAGTTGAGCAATCCCTAGACGATGCGCTAAAGGCGAATAAATCGTTAGAATTTCTCGTGCGACACGCTCTTGACGCTCTTTACTTGCAGTCGCCAATTCACGTAAGGCATAAGTACGCTCAGCAAGCTTAATTAGTACAACACGAACGTCTTCCGTCACTGAGATCAGCATTTTATAAATACCACTCAGGTGTTCGCGCTGATTATTATTAAAATGATCTTCTAAACGTTTATTTTTTTCGATCAACTCAGAGAGCTTACCCATTGCAAGCGTACCTTTTACAAGGCTCAACACTTGCTCTCCAAATTGTTGTTGAATATCTTCTAAAGTAATCAGACCTTCACGTACACTACGATATAAGACAGCTGCCGAAAGCGTAACTTCATCAACATGTAAGTGTGCCAAAATATCCGCCATACCAATACCTGTACTAAAGGTATTGCTACGATGATTCACCGTTGTTTCTAACTCTTTTTCTAAGGTAAGTTGCGCAACTTTTTGTAGTTGCTTTAACTCTGCCCCACCCAAGATATCGCGCACTCGATCTAACCATGAGACTAGACCACTTTGCGCTTCAGCGGCATGTTCTACAGTCGTTTCCTCTGACAACTCGTGAAGTCGTCCAGGTAACTGCTCACGTACTGTGACCATACCATTCTCCTCTGGATATGTAACTCATTTTCTAATCGTTTATCTCTTGGGTCTTTTCAAGCTGTTCAATTTTTTCAAATAAGGCAATTGACTCAACATGTTCAGTATGGGTAAACATGTCCATCACTGCCGCTTTTTTAAGTTGATAGCCATATTGTGCCAGTACACCTGCATCCCTTGCCAGTGTCGAAGGATTACATGAAACATAAACGATTCTTTTCGCTCCAAAATTAGGTACGTATTGCATAACCTCATAAGCACCTGATCGTGGAGGATCAATTAATAATGCATCAAATCCTTGCTTTGCCCAAGAATGATGCGAAAAGTCTTTTGTTAAATCTTGTGAAAAGAAGCTGGCTTGAGTCAAATAATTTGCTTGCGCATTTTCAGTTGCTCGTTCAACCATCTCATCACTTGCTTCAACACCGATGACTCGACCCGTTTCACCCACACAGCGTGCTAAAGGTAAAGAGAAATTACCTAACCCACAAAACAGATCAAGTACTCGCTCACCCTCTTTCAAATCAAGCAATTCACATGCCAACTGAACCATACGCGCATTCACATGGCTATTCACTTGAGTAAAATCTAAAGGCGAAAATGCAAACTTCACCTTAAAATCCTCAAGACTATAATGTAAACGCATAGGTGCATGTTCATCGTCAACTCGATGCAAACTGTCTATACCTTTTGGTTGAAAGTATAACTGCCATCCCTTGAGTAACGTAAATTGACGCAATTGGTTGACATCCGACACATTTAATTCATCCAAGTGACGAATTAATAACGCGACCTCATCATCACCCATCGCCAATTCTATATGACCGATGTGGGCTTTGCCTGTTAGACTTTCGAGTAAAGTTTTTAGTTCTACCAACGAATCTGACAAAACCTGATCTAAGACTTTGCATTGCTGTATATCAGTCAAATGGTTGCTGTGATGCTCTCGAAACCCCATCACTAGTCGATTTTGTTTTGGAATATATCGCACGCCAATGCGAGCACGGCGACGATAATCTGTTTTGACCGAACGAATTGGAGCTAACCATTCTTCTGGTTGTAAACCGGCAAAATGTTCTAAATGTGACTTCAATACATTTTGCTTTAACACTATCTGTTGATCTGGATGAATATGTTGCAAACTACATCCACCACACACACCAAAATGTGCGCACACAGGTACAACTCGTTGCTCCGAAGCATCACTTTCTAGTGTGATCATTTCCGCTTCTTCTAAACGTGTGGTTTGGTTGGTAATTTTTGCTTTTACCGTCTCACCCACCAGAGCATAACGAATAAACACTTTCTTACCATGCTTTTCTTTAGGATGGTCAGGATGTGTTCCATAGTGCGCTATACCACGCCCTTCGTGCGAAAAAGCTTCAATATCGAAGGTGTAAATCGGATGCTGAACGGGACGTTTTTTTGCTTTATGCTTCAAAAGATCAACCTAATTTTTTTGCGCAAACGTATCTGCGGTGAATACAGTATATTGCGATGTCTGCTGCCATACCTGTAAAAATTCTGTCTGTTGCGTTTGAGTTTGTAAATAATCAATAGTTGATTGAATCAACTGTTGATGATCAAGTTGATTTAATTGACCTTTCAACAATAACCAACGCAAATAAACCAACCATGTATTTAAGACATCGCCTTCGCAATAACTGGTCAGTTTCAACCACTGTGCCGAGCGCACATACTCTGGTACATGATAACCTGATTCACCACGCTTGCCTGGGAAGCCAAGTAAACAGGCAATATCATCAAGCTTCTGGAAATTGCGACCATTAAACATCGCCATCACATCCATCAAATCTACATGACGCTGGTGATAACGATTTTGGTAGTTATTATACCGCTTCTGGTTATCAATTTCGCCTTGATCAAACAAACTTGGAGCAGATAAACCATGATACATCGCCCTAAATAAAATAACGGGCAAATCAAACTGCGAACCATTCCAACTGATCAACGTAGGCTGTTTTTTATCAAAAATTGATAAAAATTTAGTCAACATTTCTGCTTCAGAGTTATTTTCCTGACTAAATGAAAAAAGTCGAAACCCTTTTTCATCAATCCATAATCCTGAAATACAAACGATCTCATGTAATGGAAGTCGCTGAAAATCCATACCAGATTCTTGACGACGAATTTTTGTAAGCGCTTGCTCCACATCAGTATCAGGTAAATCTAAATGATAAAGATGGGCCCCTGCCTTTAGATCAGTCAGTGTTTCAATATCAAAAACTAAAATTGGAAAACGTAAGTTCATCGGAATCTCGCTCAATCCCTCCCAACCTCTCTTTTGCAAAGAGAGGGGCTAGGCGGAGATTTTAATCTTGTACGGAGAATAATCCCGTTGATAAATAACGATCACCGCGATCACAGATAATACATACAATCACTGCATCAGGATTTTCTTCTGCGATTTTAATAGATGCCCACACTGCGCCACCCGATGATGTACCAGCACTGATACCTTCATGGCGAGCGAGCTTACGCATAGTTCGCTCAGCTTCAATTTGTGGAATATCTATAATACGATCAACTCGACTACGATCAAAAATAGTTGGTAAGTACTCTTCTGGCCAACGACGGATTCCAGCAATACTTGAACCATCAGACGGCTGTAGGCCTACAATTTGAATATCAGGATTTTGTTCTTTTAAATATTTGGAAACACCCATGATGGTACCCGTAGTTCCCATTGAGCTTACAAAATGGGTGATTTTCCCACCTGTTTGTTTCCAAATTTCAGGACCTGTCGTGAGATAATGTGCTTCCACGTTATCTGGATTACCAAACTGGTTCAGCACCAAGCCCTCACCTTCAGCTTGCATTTGCATCGCGAGATCACGAGCACCTTCCATACCTTGTTTCTGAGTCACTTCAATTAACTCAGCACCATACGCAGACATCGCGTCTTTACGCTCTTGGCTCATATTGTTTGGCATGATCAGTTTCATTTTATAGCCGCGCATTGCCGCAACCATCGCAAGTGCAATACCTGTGTTTCCACTGGTTGCCTCAATCAAAGTATCACCAGGCTTAATTTTTCCACGCTTTTCAGCTTGGATAATCATGTTATAAGCAGGACGGTCTTTCACTGATCCAGCAGGATTGTTGCCTTCTAATTTTGCTAATACCGTGGCTTGAGTATGACTCGCTAAACGCTGTAAACGCACCAAGGGGCTTTTACCGACATAATAATCCAGTAAAAATTCTTCTGCTAAAAAATCAGTTTGCGTATTCGTCATGATCGACACCGATATTAAGGTGGCGACTATTGTATGAAAAAAACCAAAATACTGCACCTTTTCAATATGCTTTTTATTGGCTGGTAAATGCCTCGCTTTTCTCAAAGCATGATAAGATGTTTCGCAGAATGATAAATCTGACCGCACTATGTCAAATTTCAATAAAACCCTATCAAAGCGTTTACGGCTGAATCATGCTTACGGACAGTTGATCGCACTGATTTTAGTGCCGATTGCGGTATTGACCAGCGTTGGAATTCTTTGGGTCTTATCAGAAACGACGAACTCAGCAAAACAACAACAACGTTCAGATGCTTCTGCAATCTTAGCTCGATATCATCAAACTGCCGCAGATTTACTGAGACTGGTGCAAGAACGTCCTGATCAATATTATCGTGCTCAAAACATCATGCAAAAGATGTTTAATGAGAAGAACTTACAACGAGCCGTTTTGATTGAT
The DNA here is from genome assembly GCF_027854795.1 of Acinetobacter sp. AOR34_HL. Taxonomy (NCBI): domain Bacteria; kingdom Pseudomonadati; phylum Pseudomonadota; class Gammaproteobacteria; order Moraxellales; family Moraxellaceae; genus Acinetobacter; species Acinetobacter sp. AOR34_HL. The sequence goes on from NZ_JAKTID010000066.1 coordinate 50,541, forward strand.
AGTCAAGGACAAACCTATCTTAGCGTCGGCTATCAAAACAATCGTTTCTGGCCAACTTTCCCAAATAACAGTAATTTTTTTGGACCAATACAACACAATCACAACAGCATTTACGGTACAAAAATTAAAAGTGATGCTACCAATCCAGTTTGGTTGATGGTTGAGCTCGATAATCATCCTCTAGAACTGGCTCGCTATAAGATTTTATTATCACTAGTCGTAACAGGTCTGATCACCTTACTCATTCTATTGTTCTGCTTAAATGTATTTTCACGACGTTGGTTAGCTCCACTGTATGAAATACGAATGCAAATGCAACGCTTAAATGCAGATACATTAGATCAACATATTGTAGTGAACAGTACTGGTGAGCTACGTTTATTGCAGCGAGATATAGCCAACGTTGTTAAACGCCTACACTTCAGTTTCTTGGAACTTAAAGAACATACTGAACAGACAGAAGAAGATTTACGCCGCACCTTAGATACCTTAGAAGTCCAAAACATTACCTATCGTCAGGCACGTGACCAAGCAATTTCATCAAATCAATCAAAATCTGTTTTCCTTGCCAATATCAGCCATGAGCTGAGAACACCACTAAATAGTATTGATGGTTTTATTCATTTATTACTCCGCCAACAAAATTTGAGTAATGAACAAAACCTTTATCTTCAAACTATACGCAAGTCATCTGCACATCTATTGGCACTCATTAATGACGTACTGGACTTTTCTAAAATTGATGCAGGAAAACTAGAACTCGAAACTGCACCTTTTGACCTAGAAGAAGCTATTTTTGATGTTATGGATATGCTTTCGCCTTTGGCTGCACAAAAACATATCAACATGGCGTTCTACTATGCTGAAAATATCCCACAACACGTTGTAGGCGATGCATTACGCTTTAAACAAATTCTGACTAACCTCATCTCAAATGCAATTAAATTCACCCCCGATGGTGAAATCATCGTGCGCGTTCGAATGGAGGATGATGAAATTGGTCAATGTTTACTACATTTCAGTGTTCAAGATAGCGGGATTGGTCTAAGTGGGACCGATCGTAAAAAATTATTTGAATCATTCTCGCAAGGTGATGCATCCGTCACACGCCAATTTGGTGGTACAGGTCTTGGGTTAGCAATTTCCAAACAATTAGTACACTTAATGCATGGTCACATCGGCTTCGAGGATAATCAAGAACGCGCACCGACAGAAAAAGGATCAACCTTTTGGTTCACGGCGCTGTTTAAAGTTGAAGAGCAAGATGAATATGTTGAGCATCCACACTTTGAGCACTTGCAAGTGGTGTCTTATCTCGCCCACCCTGCAACAGCAAGTGTTTTACGTTCATATTTAGAAAACTATCATGTCTCACATATTGAAACCCAATCAATTCTGGATCTATTCAGTCGCTTAAATCATTTAAGCCAACAAGATAATACATGGTTGATCGTTGATCACAGTGGCGATACAGAAGCATTGCTCAAAGAAATCCGTCAACGTTATAGCGGCAATTTAGCTGTGTATGGATATCAAATGAGCCTAGAACCAAATATGCTCAATGAATACCGCGCTCGACCACTTTATCAGCCATTGAGTCGTCGTGAACTTGTACAGCTCCTGAGCAACCAACCGATCTTCGAACAAGAGCCTGAAGACTTTAATGGTCAAGGGTTGCATGTTTTAGCCGTTGATGACCACTTACCAAACCTCATAGTTCTTGAAGCCTTACTTGGTGAGTTAAATGTCACCACAACCAAAGCATTGAGTGGTCAAAAAGCTATTGACCTGATTCAAGAACGCATCGAGCAAAAACTTCCGCCTTTTGATCTTGTGTTCATGGACATTCAAATGCCTGTGATGTCAGGGATAGATACCACGAGAGCGATTCGCTCATTAGAATCAACCTTAGATTCAGGTATGCAACTCCCAATCATTGCTCTTACAGCACACGCTTTAGCGGATGAAAAACAAAAGCTACTCAAAGTGGGTATGAATGATTACGTCACCAAACCTATTCAAATGGAACAAATCATTCAAATCCTTACCCATTGGACAAAGAATAATTTTAGTTCTCAAACTCAAGTGAATGAGCAGAAACGTCCTGTTGAATCGATTGACCCGCAAATTCTAAATTGGCAACAAAGCATTCAACTTGCCGCTAATAAAGAAGATCTCGCTCAAGACCTACTCAATATGTTAGTCGATAGCTTTGATACTGAACTAGCAGAAATGCAACAGTTAATCGAACTTGAAGATTTCCCTCAGTTGGAACATGTCTTGCACCGCTTATATGGTGCAACACGTTATGTTGGCACACCTAACCTGCAACGTGTTTCTGGTGAATTTGAGCAATTTATTTCGACACTGCGAAAGGAGCGTAGAAAAGCGGATGATGCATTTATTCGTGAAACAAAACATCGCTTTAATGAACTTAACATGGCAATCGAACAAGTCAAGCTAGCTGCTAATCTGGTTTTACACTCTCATGACATTTAGCGTGACTGTTGTGTCATGTTTCCACTCTGGGACTCATGCTATGCTGACTTATCGCACACAATAAGAGTTAAGCAAATGTCGCTTTTACGTATTGAGAAAAACAACGGAATTGCAACGGTTTATCTAAACCGTCCAGACAAACGTAATGCAATGAGTTTTGCATTATTAAAAGAACTTGTTTCCACTGCAAAAAAAATCGAAAAAGATCGCTCGATTCGTTGTGTCATTTTGACAGGTGAAGCACATGTCTTCAGTGCTGGGATTGACTTATCCGACCTGAACAATCCCAAAAATACGGCATTTGCAGCGTGGGAACTGATCAAGCCAGGGCAAAGCTTATTCCAAAAAGCATTTCTTATTTGGCAAAATCTTCCGATCCCAGTCATTGCTGCGATTGAGGGATATTGTTTTGGTGCAGGAATGCAGCTCGCTCTTGCTGCTGATATTCGTATTGCAACACCTAACACCCAAATGTCTATTATGGAAAGTCGTTGGGGATTAGTACCAGACATGGGTTTAACACGTTCATTAAAAGGTTTGATCGGTGTTGATTTAGCGAAAGAACTCACACTCACTGCACGTATCTTTGATGCAGAATATGCAAAAAATATCGGTTTAGTGACTCATCTTGATCAAGATCCTTTAGCAAAAGCACATGTGATTGCTCAAGAAATGCTGCAACGCTCACCAGATGCATTAATGGCAGCAAAACGAGTGCTCGACGCCATGGAGCACCAACCAGAAAAAGCATTACGCCTTGAAAAATTATGGCAACTCAAACTGTTATTAGGTAAAAATAGTGCCCTCGCTCGTAAGAAAGATAAGAACCCTGAAGTTCAATTCTTACCTCGTCAATACAAGTAATTATGATCTGAGTATTTTCACATGCATGTTAATCAGCAAACACCAATCGCATTCTTAGGAATGGGGTTAATGGGAACGCGTATGGCAATCCGATTACTCCAAGCAGGTTATAAAGTCGCTGTTTGGAATCGAAGTCCACATGCATGTGATTCAATCATTCAACAAGGTGCGATTGCACTCGACTTAGAACAAATAAATGAATATCCCGTTATTCTAATCTGTTTGGCTGATGACTCTGCCGTCGAAAGTGTTTTCAGCAAAATTCAACCTCATTTAGCCGCAGGACAGATTCTTGTCGATTTCTCAAGCTTGTCTGTCTCAGCAACACAAAATTTAGCTCGGGCTGCCCAAGAAAAAAAACTAACATGGATTGACTCACCCGTTTCAGGTGGGACTGCAGGCGCTGAACAAGGGACACTGGTCATCTTTGCAGGTGGAGATGAACAAACCATCCAGCAACTTGCTCCGATATACCAAGTATTATCACAACGTGTCACTCGTATGGGGGCATCTGGCACTGGTCAAGCAACCAAAATATGTAATCAATTAATCGTTGCTGCAAATAGCACCTTGATTGCAGAAGCTGTCGCTTTAGCAGACCAAGCAGGTGTTGACACCCAACTACTTGCCCCTGCTCTTGCAGGCGGTTTCGCCGACTCAAAACCATTTCAAATACTTGCACCACGAATGGCAACTCATACATTCGAACCCGTGCAATGGAAAGTGCAAACTTTATCAAAAGATTTAAATAATGCGCTAAAACTAGCTCAAAGTTTTGACTTAACAATACCTGTTGCACAAAAAGCTCTATTACAGTTACAAGCTCACCAAGAAAATGGCTTTGCTGAGAAGGATTTAGCGACTATCATTCAATATATAGAACAATAAAGTATTAATTCAAGGAGATTGAACATGAGCCGACTTGCAGTCAATTTATCCATGATTTTTACTGAAGTACCTTTGATAGAACGATTCGAACTCGCTCGAAATCATGGTTTTCAACATGTTGAAATTCAATTTCCATACGAATTAGACATCCTAGACATTCAAACTCAGCTTGAACAACATGGGTTATCACTTTGCTTAATTAACGTTCCAGCTGGGGATCTTATGCAAGGTGGTGATGGTCTTGCAGGGGTGCCAGGTCAGGAAATCGCTTTTCATCACGCACTTGAATTAGCCATCAAATATGCAAAAGCACTCAAGGTACCAAGTGTCAACATTTTGGCAGGTAAGCAACCTTTGGATGCAGACCTTTTACCTTGCCTAAACACGTTATCAAGCAACTTAAAACTTGCCTGCCATATGCTGACAGAACAAGGTATTACTCCTGTATTTGAAATGATTAACGGGACCGACATGCCCCGCTTTCTCGTTCAAAATATTGCTCAAGCCCAAGAAATGTTAGAAGCAGTGAACCACCCTGCGCTTAAAATGCAATACGATTGCTATCATATGGCAATGATGGGAGAAGATGTTCTAGCAGGATTGCAGGAAAATATTGATCTTATTGGACATATTCAATTTGCAGATTGTCCACATCGACATGAACCCGATACAGGTAGTATTGTTTACAAGCCTATTTTCGATTGGTTACTTCAGAGTGACTACAAAGGCTACATTGGGGCTGAATACAGACCAAAAGATCAATCAGATCAATCATTTGGATGGAAAAAAAAGTACTTCTCCAATGATGTGAATACATAAACTGTTACGGCTAAAATTTGAATTTTTTAGAGAAAAACGGTATATTTGACAATGAGCAATTGTCAGGAAAATATACCCTCTATGAATTTAGAACCATCGCCCAGCGCTTCTAATTCTCACGACCTAAAAATCCAACCATCTAATAAAGATGTACAAGCTTGTCTAAAAGTTGTACATGAAGCCCTTGCAGATGTAAAAGCCAAAGATATTTTAGAACTTGATGTAAGTTCAATCAGTAATGTTGCCGATGCAATTGTGATCGCAAGCGGCACGTCTACTCGTCATGTTAAAGCTCTTGCTGATAATGTTGCTGATGAAGCACGTAAAGCAGGTTTCCGCCCACTCGGCGTCGAAGGCGAACGAGATGCTGAATGGATCCTTATCGATCTAGGTTATGTCGTTGTACATGTAATGTTACCTACTGCCCGTAAGTTTTATGATCTTGAAAGCCTATGGCGCACTCCTGAATCAGTAGCTTAAAGCTCAAAAAAAGCGACCTTAGTAGGTCGCTTTTTTATATCTATAATAATGATGCGAGATTCACTTCAGTATAATTCTCTTTGATTTCTTGCCGTATTGCAGCATAAAGCTGATCTGCTTTAATCGGACCGTAAAAATCACAATAAACCGCATATAGCATAGTTAACATATCAGCATAATGTTGCTGTGAAATTTGCTTTAATGACTCCTGCTCTGCACCCAGAAGATAAAAATATCCAGCAAGTAATCGATGCTTCTTCATGCTTTTCTGTATTTCTTCCACAAACTCCAGATAATCATCTCGCACCACACCCTTTAATACAGCCATCACAAAATCATGAAACACTTGAAAAAGCGCATTATTATTTTCATTAATTTGAATACTAGGCTGTGTGGTGGATACTTTTTTATCTTTTACTTTAAGATGTTGCTGCTTCTCTAATATTGAGATTTCGTATAGAACTTGACGCAACATTTCTTTGCGCTGCATACGCAATTCATCATTTGAACAAATTTCACTGAGAAATCGATTCAAAACAAATGATGGCTGATGCCCATATTCACGCTCCCAATAACTTAAAGCACGCTGCAAAACAGACTCAGGTAAAAACTGAGATAAGCCTTTTTCGATTGCTAATCTTTTTTGCTCAATCGTTAATTCAGCCATAAACACAGCTCCTATTAATGACGATGCGTAATATTGTCAGCATCAAAGGTTAAATCCCTTTGAAACTCTGGATATGAAAGCTCCGCGTGCTCGGTATAATCTAGGCCTCGTTGTTCATGTTGCTGAGACACTCTCAAACCTCCAAGAACTTTGTCCAAAATCTTAAATACCAGCAATGCCAAACCAAATCCCCAAATGAATGCAGAAAAAATTCCTATGATCTGAACATACATCACATTTGCATCAAAAAGATTAGTTTCCAAAAATGCGCCAGCAGCCAATGTACCCCAAGCACCACATACGCCATGAACTGCAACCGCATCTACAACATCATCCAACTGCATTTTGACAAGAAGTTGTGGCACAAAGCTAATCAATATACCTGCGCCAACACCTGTCATAATTGCGAAAATTGGCGACATCGTGGCACAACCAGCAGTGATCGCGACCAACCCCGCCAGCGAAGCATTAATGGTATTGCGTATTAATACAGCTTTAGATCGGATCAATGCCAAAATCATATAAGTTGAAGCTGCTGCACATGCTGCTAAATGTGTATTCAACGCAATACGACCAATACTGACATTTGCTGAAACAGTTGAAGCAGCATTAAAACCAAACCAAGCAAACCACAAAATAAACCCACCTAGCGCAACTAGAGGTAAATTATGTCCAGCTAAAAAATGGCTTTGTCCTTTACGCCCAAATCGCCCTAAACGAGGACCAAGGACAATAATCCCTGCAAGAGCCACCCAACCACCGATAGAATGCACAACTGTAGAACCTGCAAAATCAATAAAGCCCATGGCTTTAAGCCAACCATCTCCCCCAAACAAACCACCCCACGCCCAACTGCCAAAAACTGGATAAATCACACCACTCACAAAAATGGCACTTACTACATAGGCAACAAAATGGATACGCTCTGCCATTGCTCCACTCGCAATGGTTGTCGCTGTCGCAGCAAACATCATTTGGAAGAAAAGCAAGTTCCAGTGCCAATCATCCATCTGATCTGGCATAAAGTGGCTCAATCCAATCCATCCTGATTGATTTAAGCCAAACATTAATCCAAATCCAAACAACCAAAATACTAAGCCCCCGATACAGGTATCCATATAGTTCTTCATCAGTACATTGACTGTATTTTTACTACGCACTGACCCACTTTCGATCAATGCAAATCCTGCCTGCATGAAAAACACCAAGATCCCCCCAATAACCACCCAAACACTATCGAGTGAAATACGAATTTCTTGAATATTCGGTGCTGTTGAGGCGGATACTGATGTTGAGAGAAATATTAAAAATGTAGAAATCAAAATTATATTTTTCATTAAATTCCCCTTAAAAGATCATTCAATCCAATGCAAGGAGAATGCCAAGATAAACATATATTTCTTTTTAGATTTTCAAGTATTTATATTTATTCAATGTAAAAAATAAAAACTTAGATATGCCATAGATATCTTGTAGAAATCACATTGAATATCAGTCTCTTCATTGACAAATACGCATCTCAAATAAATATGAATCACCTTACGCACAAAATTGACATGACAAATTGTCAAAATTAAAGCAATATAACAATGCTTTAAAGTTTTAGAAATATAAGTATTGCTGGAGCATAGAAATGAAAATTTTAATTACAGGTGCAAATACTGGGATTGGTTTCGCTACCGCTGAACAACTTGTGAAAAATGGACAACATGTCATTTTGGCTTGTCGTAACCCTCTAAAGGCACAGGCTGCACTGAAAAAGTTACGTGCATTAGACCAAGGGCAAGTGGATTTTATTTCTCTAGATTTAAATAGCCTAGAACATACACGAAAAGCAGCGGATGAAATTTCGGATCGTTATGGTGATTTAGATGTATTAATTAATAATGCAGGATTGTTTGCTAAGACCAAACAACTCACTCAAGATGGCTTTGAACAACAATTTGGTGTGAATTATCTCGGTCACTTCTTGTTGACCCAAAAGCTTCTCCCAGTTTTAGAAAAAGCACCTAAAGCTCGCATCATCCACCTTGCTTCAATTGCACATTGGGCAGGTTCAATCAAACCTAATAAATTTCGCGCAGAAGGTTTCTACAATCCGCTGTTTTATTATGGGCAATCTAAGTTAGCGAATCTTTTATTCAGTAATGCTTTAGCTGAACGTATGGCCAATAGCACCATTACCAATAATGCTTTGCATCCAGGTGGCGTTGCATCAGACATCTATCGCGAACTACCAAAGCCTGTTTATGAAGTAATGAAAATCGGTTTAGTATCCACTTCTGTTCCTGCTAAGTTAATTACAGATATGGCTATTGCAGATCATTGGGCAAATCGTAATGGTGAATATGTCAGTGCACATATGCCAGACTGGAAATCACCACACGCAAAAAATCAACAACTCGCTCGTGAACTATATGATCAATCCATGGATCTTGTTGAAAATTTTCTTTAATTGATGAGAACGAAATAAAAAAGCCACCCGAGGGTGGCTTTTACAATCTTGAGCGAGGTCAGATTAGTGACCACCACCATTGATTGCTTTCGTCATATCTTCAACAACTTTCTTCGCATCACCGAAGATCATCATTGTTTTTTCATTGTAGAACAAGTCATTGTCTAAGCCAGCATAACCTGTTGCCATAGAACGTTTGATTACCATGATTGTACGAGCTTTGTGAGCTTCAAGAATCGGCATACCATAGATTGGTGAACTTGGATCATCTTTCGCCGCTGGGTTCACTACGTCATTCGCACCAATCACAAGTACTACGTCTGTTGCAGGGAAGTCTGAGTTAATCTCATCCATCTCTAAAATGTCTTCATACGGTACATCAGCTTCTGCAAGCAATACGTTCATGTGACCAGGCATACGACCCGCAACTGGGTGAATCGCAAAGCGAACTTTTACGCCCTGTTCTTTTAAGATTTCACATAATTCTTTAACTGCATTTTGTGCACGACCTTGCGCCATACCATAACCAGGTACAATCACAACGCTGTCAGCATTTGACATCAGGAAGCCTGCGTCATCTGCTGAACCAGAACGATAGTTACGTTGAACTTGTTCGCCTTTGTCCGCTGTAGCAACTGCTGCACCACCCATCGCACCACCAAACAATACGTTGATGATTGAACGGTTCATCGCCTTACACATGATGTAAGAAAGAATCGCACCAGAGGAACCTACAAGTGAACCAGCAACGATTAACATATTGTTTTCTAGTGTGAAACCAATACCAGCTGCAGCCCAACCAGAGAATGAGTTAAGAAGCGACACCACAACTGGCATATCACCGCCACCAACTGGCGCAATCCAAACCCAACCAAATGCAAGTGCAAGTGCTGTCATCGCCCAGAAAGCAGTCATGTTATTCGTCAAGAAGAACATGATGCCTGCCGCAAGCATTGCAGCAAAGATAAGCGCTTGAACAGGTTTAACCCATGCACCAGAAATCGTTTTTGCCCATTTCTTAGCAGCTAATTTACCGTAAGCAAATACTGATGCTGTAAATGTAATCGCACCAACGAAGCAACCTACAAACAATTCAAATAAATGAACTTTGCTCATATGAGCATGCTGTACGCCAGCAGCAGTTAAAGCAGCTTCATTTTCAGCAAATAATGCTGTTAATTGATTGTTGTGTAAAATCGCAGCAATCGCAATTAATACCGCAGCCAAACCAACCAATGAGTGCATTAAAGCAACTGTTTCAGGCATTTGTGTCATCGGAACAGTTCGCGCACGAGCGATACCAACCACACCACCAAGTACCATCGCACCAACGATCATCCAAACAACTGGATGTTCTGCAACAAAGAATGTTGTCACTACAGCAATCGCCATAGCGATCATACCGTAACGGTTACCTGCGATTGCAGTTTTAGGACCTGACAAACCACGCAAAGTTAAGATAAAAAGGACGGCACCAATCAGGTAGAACCAATCCGCATAGTCTCGAATAAATTCCATCTATTAGCCCTCTTTTTTCTTTTGCTTCGGCTTGAACATTTCAAGCATACGAGCAGTTACAGCGAAGCCACCAAAAATGTTGATACTTGCCAAGAACACAGCAATTGCACCCAAGATGCTCACAACGTTTACGCTTTGGAAAGCTACATTTGCTTCAACACCAATCACAGGCATACCCACGGTTTGGATCATTGCCCCAACGATAATGATTGAAGACAATGCGTTCGTTACCGCCATAAGTGGTGTATGTAACGCAGGTGTTACTCCCCAAACTACGTAGTAACCTACGAAGATGGCAAGGACGAAAATTGTAATCGTTTCAACCATGAGAACTCTCCTTAACCGCGCTTGAGCAGTACTTGACCGCCATGAGTCACGAGTAACGCTTTTTGGATTTCATCTTCTTGATTGATCGCAAAGTTTTTGTCTTTGTCGAATAATGTTTCAAGGAAGTTGAAAACGTTACGTGCATACAATGCAGATGCTTCTGTTGCAACTGTGCCTGGAATATTTGGGATACCCAAAATTTTCACGCCATTTTCAGTAACAACAGTCTCGCCTTCTTTAGAACCTTCAACGTTACCACCAGTTTCAACAGCCATATCTAAGATGACAGAACCTGGTTTCATTTTGGCAACAGTTTCAGCTTTGATCAGACGTGGAGCATTACGACCTGGAATCAATGCAGTCGTGATTACGATATCAGCATTTGATACAGCTTTATCTACAATCGCAGCTTGATCTTTGATGTATTGCTCACCAGGCTGCCAACCGTATCCGCTTTTCGCAGCTTCAGCAGCACGTTGTTTTTCTTCATCGGACATTGGTACGTCTAACCATTTACCGCCTAAAGACTCAACCTGCTCTTTTGCTGTTGGACGTAAGTCTGTTGCTTCTACAACTGCACCTAAACGTTTTGCAGTCGCAATGGCTTGAAGACCTGCAACACCAACACCCATGATCACAACACGTGCAGGTTTTACGGTACCCGCAGCAGTCATTAACATTGGGAACATACGTTGATATTCAGCCGCTGCTAACAATACAGATTTATAACCTGCCAAGTTTGCTTGTGAAGAAAGTACATCCATATTTTGTGCACGAGAAAGTGTACGTGGAAGTAACTCTAATGCAAAAGCAGACACTTGCTGAGTAGCAAACTGGTCTAATTCTGGATTGCGGTAAGGGTCAAACATTGCTACTACAGTAGTGTTAGCCGCAAGCTTTTGAATCTCGTCACCTTTCGGAGCACGTACTTTCAAAATAATTTGGCTACCTGTATATGCATCGTCCGTAATGGTTGCGCCAACTTGTTCATAAGCACTGTCAATATACGCAGCTTTAACACCAGCACCACGTTCAATGACAACGCTATGACCTGCGTTAATCAACTTCTTTACTGTCTCAGGTGTAGCAGCTACACGACTTTCACCGACGACAGTTTCGGTTGGGATTCCGATCTGCATGAGCGTTCCTCAAGCTAGTTTTTCTTAAGTAAACATCGCTGATAGCAATGTTTCCCCCAGGAGTATTCTTTGTAGAATTTTGGATTCTAATGGAAGTTTTTTAAAATTCCACCCAATATTTATTTAATAAATACCTATATTTTGAACTGGTGATTCATATTTGTATTTAAACCTTGTATGCTCAGCACGTTTGTCTTCCCGTTAAGCAATGATTCAAATTTATACAAACAAAATAATTCGATTTGATTATTATCAATACAGCTCAATTCTTGCCTAAGCTTTTATTGATATAAAAGCCTGTATAGCGATATCTCATAAATAAACTAAAACCCGCTCTCACTATCTCTGATACATAAAGATCACAGCTCATCTCTGAATGATTCGATTTGCTTATGTACGTATCAATTGATTAGGTCAATTTGCATCTTAATCATGCATTTAATGATAAGGATTGGCTTCTTTAAAAGTTTTACTGGTTTTAAATGCGACTTTTCTATCAATTTATCTGATAACAACAGCTTATTTCGCTTTCACTTGATTCATTTTTCTTAAGATTGGGTTGATCTCACTATGCAAAAAAAGATTGGAAAACTAAAAAAGAAATGTAAAAAGTTTAAATGGCATTTTCTCAAGTGATATTTATGGGAGATTGTCTTACTAAAAGCACCATATTGCACAATTTTAGTGCAAAAATAGACATTATGTTGAATTATCAATGTCATCTTGATTCATCAAAAACAAAATTTTTTGAAAATGTGCTCCCATTGCTTCTTCAGCAAGACAATCGTCAGGGTTTCGTAAAGGACATTGTTCCAGAGATAAGCACCCACATCCAATACATTGATCTAACTGCTGTCGCAATTGGAGTAACATCATAATTTGTTGATCCAGTTGTCCTTGCCACTGTTGAGACATGATTTGCCAATCTTTTTTTGTCGCACTGCGATGTTTAGGTAAAGTTTCGAAGGTTTGCTTGATTTGTTGTAATGATATTCCAACTTGCTGCGCTGTTTTAATAATAGCAATACGTCTCAGCATTGCCCTTTGATAACGATGCTGATTACCTGTGGTTCGTATCCCCCAAATTAATTCTTTTTCCTCATAAAAGCGAATGGCTGGAACACTTACACCGCTTCGCTTTGCAAGCTCACCTATGGTTAGCCAACTTGGAGATTGTTGTTTTTTCAAAATCTGCTTGACCACTAGTTAACTTGAGCTTTGATACTAACATTTTTAGAATTTCTACGAACGGTTTAGTCGTAAAAGATTCAGATTCTCTCGCATTCAAACTCATTAATCCTAATGGGCTGTATGATCCTAGCCTAAATGGATATAGTCACATTGCTGTCGTTCAGCCTAATATGAAGATCATTCATATCTCAGGGCAAGGCGGAGAAAATAATAAAGGTGAACTTTCACAGAATTTTGACCAACAAGTACAACAAGTCTTTTATAATATTCAAACAGCACTCAATTCAGTACAAGCACAGCTCAAAGATATTGCTGTTTTGCGCGTGTTAATTGTCAATCACAATGCTGAAAAGCTACATTTGCTCACACAGACTATCCAACACTTTTGGAAAAATGCTGCATTTCCTGCATGTACGCTCATTCCCGTGCCTTGTTTAGCGTTGGAAGGTATGCAAATTGAAATCGAAGCAACTGCATATACTATGTAAACCAGTTTAAGAGAACATTATGCCTAACACTCAAGATATTAGTGAAAATAAAGCCTTACTCTGGTTTATGGCGGCTGCATGTGGTTTATGTGCTGGTGCAAACTATTATAGTCAACCACTGATCCACTCCATACAGCAGTATTTCTCTGTTAGTCAGAGCCAAGCTGCTCTAACAGTTACCTTTGCCCAAGTTTCTTATGCTCTCGGTTTACTTTTTATTGTCCCTATGGGCGATGTGGTGAATAAAACCAAATTTATTCCACTCTTAATGAGCTTATGTGCAGCGGGATTGTTTATCAGTGCGTTCTCTGTGAACTTACCGATGCTTTGGGTCGGTACCATTATGGCCGGATTATTTTCTGTAGCAGCACAAGTATTGATACCGTTGGCAACGATGACTGTTCAACCTGAGAAAACAGGTGAAGTTGTAGGTTTTTTAATGAGTGGGCTATTGGTCGGCATCCTTTTGTCGACCAGCTTAGCTGGCTTATTCTCGAACTTGTTTCACTGGAAGGTAATTTATATCTTCAGTGGAATTTTGATGCTGTTTCTTGCCTTTGCACTTAAAAGCCGTCTGCCATACGTCATGAAGATGAAACTGAATTATGGGCAAGTATTTGTTTCAATGGGGCAACTATTAAAACAAGAAAAACGTTTAGTGCTGAGAGCGCTGACAGGTGGTTTTGCTTTTGCAGCAGTGAGTATCTTGTACTCAACGATTGCTTTACTACTTAGCTCTGCACATCAATTACCTGATTTATTTATTGGTATGGTGACTTTATTTGGTATTTTTGGTGCTTTATCAACCCAATATATTGGTAAATATGCGGATCAGGGATTTACCAATCAACTCACTTGGATGGGTTGTGGATTGTTTATCTTAAGTTGGATATTTTTTTATTTTGGTCAGCTCTATTTATTTAGCTATATCTTGGGTTTTGCACTGATTCAGTTGGCGCTTGCATTGGTCCACACAAGCAATCAAAGCATAATCTTTCGCTTACGCCCTGATGCAAAATCACGTATTAATGCCATTTATATGACTGCTTATTTTACCGGTGGCGCGTGCGGTTCTGCTTTAGGAATTTTTGCATGGAACCATGGTGGTTGGACGATGACTTGCTTTGCAGGTATTGGCTTAGTGCTAGCATGTATGATCTTTAGCTTATTAGATTTACTACTCACTCGAAAAACACTGCAATGCATCAACTTTAGATAAACCAATATTTAGATTTCTCAAGGATGAAGATGATTGGTGAATTTTTCGTAAAAATCGTATAATGCTGCCCTTTCTTTTCTTGTCCACATCCGAGAATATTTTATGCAACCACTTGAATCATTAAAGCCACGTATTTCCGTTGCCCCGATGATGGATTGGATCAACAATATTAAGTAAATATTGAATATCAAATGGTTAGGGTCTGTTGACATTTACTGTTCATAATTAAACCTATAAAGGTAGCCATAAAAATATACAGGCTAAGGCAACAGCACTTTGATAATTTCTTTTGAGCTTGTCATATCGAGTAGCTATCCCTCTAAATTGTTTTAATCTACAAAACATATTTTCAACTAAATGCCTGATTTTATATAAATACCAGTCCATATGATCATTGTTCGATTGGCTATTTATTTTCTTTGGTATATTCGCTTTTGTTCCTGTTTTTCTGATCTGC
This sequence comes from Acinetobacter sp. AOR34_HL, assembly GCF_027854795.1. Taxonomy (NCBI): domain Bacteria; kingdom Pseudomonadati; phylum Pseudomonadota; class Gammaproteobacteria; order Moraxellales; family Moraxellaceae; genus Acinetobacter; species Acinetobacter sp. AOR34_HL. Next base: position 65,552 of record NZ_JAKTID010000066.1, read on the forward strand.
TCACGCAGTGGTTCTGAATCATAGCCTTTATCTGCGCATACCACTTCTGTCTCTTTTAAATCTAATGTTGCTATTAAATCAGGTGCAACTTTGATGTCATGTGTAGTGCCATCGGTAATCATGAAATCAATAGGATTGCCATGTGAATCAACAATCAAATGTATTTTTGAGGAGTTTCCTCCTACACTTTTAGAAATGGATTGATTCGCTATACCGGCAGAATGTTGATGAGCACGTACGTGAGAGCCATCAATAAAAATCCACTCCATATCGGGGCATGATGCTAATAATTTGAATAATCTAAGCAACTTACCGCTGCTTGACCAACGATTAAAACGTTTGAAAATAGAGTTTGATTGACCGAAATAGGAAGGAATATCTCGCCACGGACAGCCTGTTCTAATTCTATAGAGAATAGCTTCAATAAAATTACGTAAATTTGAGTTGTGATGAATAGATAAATTACGCAAAATAGTTTTCAACTTTTGCCAGTGTTGATCTGTCAGCATGGTACGAGGCATAGCGAATAGTAAAATT
>NZ_JAKTID010000067.1:0-41484 GCF_027854795.1 Acinetobacter sp. AOR34_HL
GGGTTTGAGTAATTGATGAAATACGGTATTCTGATGTGACAAAACCTGAGTCCTTTATAGTTAAAGTGTTTGTTTGCACTCATATTTTAACTATTCAGACTCAGGTTTTTTTTTATTTAAAGCAAACTATGGGACAGTAGTGAGGTTTAGCCTGTCTTTTTTATATATTAACATTTATATATTGCTCAAAAAATCTAGCTAACTCTGAGCACTTCATTCCATTTTGTTAAATAGCTAGGAGATTTGAAGCTCTGAGACATCGCCCATGCTCGTCCATTTGGCGTAATCAAACGCCCAAGGGTCATTTTATCTTTACCAAATTTTTCATTAATATGATCAAATGTTATCGATAGACTTTTCCGTGCCAGCATCTCATCTGTATCATGAAATAAATCAACAGCATGACTATGTTGTGGAATGATATCTAACAAAATGACTTCTGCTTTTTTATAACGGTAACCTTTTTGATAAATTCGGTCTAATCCTATTTGCACAGCCTTCAAAATCTCTAAACGATCATCACTATAATCAGCCAAATACACCACTGTAAATGGACGATAATTCTCTGCTTTATTAAAACGATTTGTACGGATACTAACACCGATCGCCTTACATAGAAGTTTTTGCTTCCGTAACCGTTCAACTGCTCTTAAGGTAAATTCAGTCAATGCTTCGCTTAGGCTATTTTTATCTTGAATTAATTGCCCAAAAGAACGACTACTTAATACCTGTCGTCGATCAGCCAACACGTCTTCAATTTTTAAACAGGCGATGCCACGCAACTCTTTAACTGTATTTTCCAAAACAACAGAGAAATGTTTTCCAATCATTTTCGGATCTGCTTCAACCAAATCCATAACTGAATGAATACCTATCACTTCTAAACGTTGGCGAATCTTACGACCTACGCCCCACACCTCACCTACTGCGGTATGACTCAATAAATCCTCGATCACACAAGGATCTTCATCAACCATATTACAGATACTGTTAAAGCATCGATGGGTTTTTGCTAAATGATTTGCAATTTTTGCCTGTGTTTTGGAATATCCAATGCCTATACAACAAGGTAATCCTAACCAGTTTTTTATGGTTGTTAGGATAGTTTGAGCATATTCTGTTAATTCAAAATGATGCTGATATGCTGTTAACTCAAGGAAACACTCATCAATCGAGTAAATTTCTTGTTCACATGGAGCAACGAAACTGCCCAAAATATTCATAAATCGCCGTGACATTTCTGCATACAACGCATAATTACTTGAGAAAACGGCAACCTGATGCTTTCGAATAATATCTTCGATCTGGAAAAAGGGAACCGCCATCTTGATACCCAATTGTTTTGCTTCATGCGAACGCGATACTACACAGCCATCATTATTTGAAAGTACCACAACGGGATGCTTTTCTAGCTTCGGATTGAATACCCGCTCGCAACTCACATAACAATTATTCACATCAATCAAGGCAAAAATACGTTGTGGCAATGGCATTGGATCACCTCATCGGCTTTAAGTTATAGGTCACGACGCCCCAAATCACCAACTCCTGTCCTTCTTGTATATAAATATTTTGATAATCAGGATTTTCAGCTTTTAACCAAACTTTGGGTGGACTGAAATGATGATCAATCATCAAACGCTTTACCGTAAAGTCATTATCAATCAGTGCAATGACGATATCGCCAGACTTTGCAGGGATACTTCGATCTACTACCAAGGGGTCATCAATATCAATGCCAGCATCCAACATGGACAAGGAATTTGCTTTTACGATAAATGTCGAGTTTTCATTTCTAATTAAAAACTCATTTAAATCCAAAGCTTGCTCAACATGGTCTTGTGCAGGCGATGGAAAACCTGCTGCAACACGTTCCGTCGCCAAAGGAATATGGTAAATTCGATCATTCTTTGCTTGAACACTCTGAACGTTCAAAGAAGTACTGAGATCGGTATTAATACCTGTCTTGGCATTATTCAATAACCAGTTTTTAATGAAATCAACTTGTGATTCAGGAACACGTATTACTTTGGTGGGTTCGCTAAATTGAGCTTTACGACCAGCGTTGGTTCGAGCCCCACCATGTTCAAACTCAGTTTTTTTGGACATAACTCACCCCTCCCTTGTTTTCATCGCCTCTATTTAATCTAACTTGAAAAAGTTACAAATTCAAGTTGACGAAAAATTAATTTTGCATAAGAATAAATTTCATAGATCAGATTTTGGCTTGTTTAAGTTAACAAGGATGTCAAACAAACCAAATTTCGATAATTAAACCATATATTTAGGCAACTTATGCTTTGATAGTATTTGATTTAACAGATTGATTATTTTGATCTTTTCAGCAGTTAGGTTTTATTCAAGATTTTTTGATGTGGAGACATGAAAAATGAACAATCAACGTGATGCTATTCTTGGCTATGCTGACGAAAAACACGCTTATTTTATTCGTCTCATTGAGAACAATACCGTTTTGGGTAGTTGTTATGGATTATTCTGTGACAGCCCCAATAGTGAGGCGGCTGAAAGTATTATGACAACTTTATTTTTAAAGAAATCTTTTTGGCTCAATGGTTCTGAATTTCAAGATATTATTCAAGGACTAAATCCGATTCAGTAAAATCATTCATGCAAATTAGCTCAAATACGAAACAAGTTTCTGTTCGTGTAAATTTATACAGTACAAGCAACACATTCAGATATTAAGCAAATAATTCATATAAAAGACTCATGATCAATAAAAGATATTTAAATAAAAAACCACTTAAACATTGATTTAAGTGGTTTCTTTTATTTCATCAAGATTTATATAAAGCGTTTATCATTTACTGGAGCAACAAGTTTATAAATTTTTCCATCTGCCTCATTTTCAAAGAGCAAATCGATATTTGGATGAATAATTTCACCATCTACCTCAATATGTTCCACTCGCTTAAAAAAAGGAATGTCTTTATCTTCAAGGTCATTAAGCTGAGCAATTACAATTGATTCATTTTCTTCTTGGTCTTTTACGACCACTGTCACCTTATTCATAGTATTCCTCATTTAATAATAATTCCTGATTAGACTATGCCCTATAGATCAAAGTCTGTCTAACAACGGGTTGTAAGAAATATTATAAGTATTAACAGACTGTTAATTTTTCATCTAAGTTATTGAAATAAAAAATATAGGTTTACAATTATGTGTAACACAGAAAACGTAGTGCAAGAAAACTGATTAAACAAAAGGCTGCCGAAGCAGCCAATATTTGTACTAATTTCCACGATAAGTTGAATAACCATAAGGGCTGAGTAATAAAGGAATATGATAATGTTTCACGGTTCCATCCACTTTAAAAATCACAGGAACTTCTGGAAAAAAGGTCTGTTGCTTTTGTTGATTGAACCAAGCCTCAGTTTTAAAGGTCACTTTGTAAATCCCTTTTTCCAAGGCTTTGTTCTCAGGATATAGCGCAGTAATTCGCCCATTTTCACCCGTAAGTTTCTGATTCAACTTAATCCACTGATCACCAGAGCTTTTTTCAAGAACAACTTCAACATTTGCTGAAGGTAAACCATTTTCCAAATTTAGAACATGGACACTCAATGGGTTCTGTTCAGCAAATGCCGCTGAACTGAATAAGATAAGCGAATAAGGTAAGATTTTCTTTAACATCACAAACTCCTCACAGATTTTTCAATATTTGGATGGCTGATGTAGCACAGTAATCATCGTTTTTAGCACCGCCTGCTCCAGCAACACCAAGCGCTCCGACCACTTGATTTTGGTATCGAATAGGTAATCCACCACCCAATAACAGCAGCTTAGAAACGGTGGTCAAATTTTTTGCATCAGGATTGCTATTTGCTGTTTGACTCAAAGCCAAGGTCGCTGTTTTCGTTGATAATGCTGTAAATGCTTTTTGCTCTGCAGCATCTAAATTGTGTGGACCCACCGACTCATGGCGGTGTGCATAAAGCGTATTACCACCTTGATCAACGACTGCGACTGCAATATTTTGCTGAATGTTTTTGCATACACGCTCAGCTTCACTGGCTATTACTTTGGCTGTTTGAAGATCTAATGAATAAACTTGCTTCAACTCCACAGAGTGTGCAACAGTGCTACTGAATAGTGACGTTAAACCAAGAATTTTAAGCTTATTCATATTGATTCCTGCCTGATATGCTTTGAAAATCTTAAACAAATCCATTCCACCACAGCATGACAATCACATTACAAAATTGTCATGTTCACAAAGAGTCTGAACAAAAATGTGTATTCTGATTATCGAAGATGAAACGAAGATCGCATCTTATTTAGTAAAAGGCTTGATTGAGTCAGGCTATACAGCGGAGTGCGTCCATTCAGGACTAGAAGGTTTGGAAAGATTAAAAATGAAATCCTATTCTTTGGTGATTTTAGATGTCATGTTGCCTGATCTTGATGGCTGGGATGTATTGAAAATACTTCGCCAATTTTCTAAGGTTCCCGTGATCTTTTTAACTGCAAAGGATCAGATTTTAGATCGTGTCAAAGGCTTAGAACTGGGTGCAGATGATTATTTAGCAAAACCATTTTCCTATATTGAATTACTTGCTCGGATCAAAAGTCTTTTAAGACGCCAACAATATAATCAAGAAAATGAGCTCTCGATTGCATCATTAAAGATGGATTTAACACAACACAAAGTTTGGCGAGAAGATGCATTAATCGACCTCAGTAAGAAGGAATTTAACCTACTTCGATTTATGCTTTTGCATCAAGATGAGATTATTACGCGCCGCCAAATTGCATCAGAAGTTTGGAATATTAACTTTGATACAGATACTAACTTTATCGATGTTGCTGTACGCCGCTTACGCAGCAAAATTGATGATGGACATGATTTAAAGTTAATTCATACGATTCGGGGCTTAGGATATAAGCTATCGGTTCAAGCATGATGAATCATATCTTTCGCTCATTAGAATTGAGACTCACCCTACTGGTGACTTTTTGCAGCGCTCTCGTTTTATGCGTAGTGGCAATGATTAGTTATGTTGGGATTAATCAAATTTTAATTATCCAACAAGATCATGCTCTGACGGACCGAATTGAACGACTCGAAATACTTCTACAAGATAGTGAAAATATAAATCAAATTGTTGCTCGTCCTAAGCTCTATCAAAATATGTTAGGCAACCAAGATAACTTGTTTATTTTAATGGATCATAATCAACGTCTAATTGATATTAATCCCTTAAATATTCCCCTTCCTAAATTGGCAACCTCAAGCAGCATCCAATTTACAGATTTAACTCAGACCGAACACCCAACACGCTTGTCATGGAAAACGATCAACATTCATCAAAAGCCTTATGTGCTCATTGCGGGCAAGCAATGGTCTGAACGTCTCAATATTCTTGAGCCATTCCGTAACGGTTTATTGGTTTCAGTGAGCATCGGGGTTGTACTGATTTTTATATTATCTGCTCTGGCTAGCCATTTTGGACTCAGTACTTTAAGAAAACTGCAACAACAAACTCAGGCAATCAATGTCCATCAATTGCAGCAAAGAATTCAGCTTGATCAAGCTCCATCAGAAATTGAACAACTGACAGCAGACATCAATACCATGCTGAACCGAATTGAAATCGGATACCAGCAACTCAACCGATTCTCAGAAGACATTGCACATGAATTTCGTACCCCACTCAACAACCTGATTGGACAAACGGAAATTATGCTCATGGGTGAGCGTACAGATGAGCAATACAAAGAACTGCTGTATTCAAATTTAGAAGATTACCAACGCCTAAAACGTATGATTGATAGTATGCTGTTTCTTGCACGTGCGGATCGTCAGATGGTGATGTTAAATAAACAATGGGTCGATTTACCCAACTTGGTTGAGACGATTTGTGACATTTTTGAGCATCAAGCCGAAGAACAAGCTTGCCAGTTTATTTTGCAGTTAGAACAAACCCAAATATTGGCTGATCCAGAATTACTGCAACGAGCACTTTATAATTTAATTTCGAATGCACTGACACATGGTGGTTTGCAACGTCAGATCTATATTGGCAGTCGAAACAACCAACAAAATGGATCAAGCTCTACGACTAGTTTATATGTGATCACCAGTGATACGAGCATTGCAAACGAGCATCTTGATTCTCTGTTTGAACGCTTTTATCAATGTATTTCTAGCCGCCATCAAAGCAGCCAAACTGGAGGTCTTGGTTTATCCATCGTTGCCTCAATTATGACCCTTCATCAAGGTAAATATTTGGCTTACAACACTCCAGATGGTATTTGCTTTGAACTCATTTTTCCGAATGATTGCGATCAATAAGCTTTAAAGATATAGGCTCATAACCATTCACTTGTATCATCCGCGACTGGCGTACCATGCATAACGTGCATAATCATTGCATAGGCAATACTTCCTTTAAATGGAATTTCAGGCAGTTGATCAAATTTGAAGAACTGTGCATCACTAATTTCTTTTTCCTGTATTTTAATTTCGCCTGAGTGATATTCAGCTTTAAATGCAACCATTAAATTACTTGGAAATGGCCATGGCTGGCTGGCGAGATACTGAATATTTTTGATATTCAAACCAACCTCTTCCAAAGTCTCTCGACGCGCTGCTTCTTCTAAGGTTTCACCTACCTCCACAAAGCCTGCAATCAGACTATACATGGTCTTATTGCGCGTTGTTCTTGCAAGCAGTATCTCATCATCCCCTCTTGTGATAATCGTAATCACACAAGGGTTAACACGTGGATATTGGTTATAACCACAACTTGGACACATCATCGCAAACTGATCAATGCTTTGTTGTGTCTTGTCACCACATCGCCCACAAAACTGATGATTACGTCGCCATTCTAAAAGTTGTACAGCTCGACTGGCTTGTTCAAACTGTTGGTGATTCCAATATTGTAAAAGCTGACGTATCGGCACCAACTGATAGCCAACGGGTATGCTTTCGTTGGGTAATAGATCTCGCGCAACGACCTGCTCATCATCTGACAGTACTAAATCACTGTGCAATTTTTCAACTCGTGGTAATTGAAACTGTTCATCAACTAAAAGTTGTTGTTGCTGAAAAATATAAGCAATCGATAGATTTGACATTACATTACCTTAAATTCAATAACATGAGATATATCAATAGAAATGCTAGCAATCCCCAAAAGGACAATTGAGGATAGCAAACGCAAAATTAATGGTGCTTATATTGACGTGAGCAGTAGCCACGATTGATCTCTGGTGAACGTAGTTGCAAATGCTTGGTTTTTCGACCCGTCACCCGTTTACGCCAGAGTTTAAAACTACTGGCTTGCAAATTTTGCCTCATCAGTTTGATTACAGCAGATTCATTCAGACCATATTCGCGCTCTAGCGCTTCAAAAGGTGTTCGATCTTCCCATGCCATTTCAATAATTCTTGAAAGGTCACCATCATCATAATTTTTAGTATTCAACATAAAATGAAATCACTTCGCTGTCGTTCAATATCAACGTGTTAAATTGCCCAACAGAGCATAAAAAACTCAGGATGAAGAAAGTGTGATTTTTCGAGTTATTCTTTTCATTTGAAATAATATTCAGCACATTGAAAATTAAATAAATGATCAAAGAATCATCCCAATTATTTTTTCAAGATTGACTAATCATCTAAATGCCGATAGTTATCTTAGACAATATTACTGAACTGAGGATAATTCTGATGTTTTTGCTAAATGCTGATTTTTCAAAGTTCGCAGTCGTCAAACCTAGAGACTATCAATGGGTAAAATCACCTGGCGGCGAAGTAGAACGTGTCATGTTAGACCGAATTGGCAATGAAGCAGCTAGAGCAACAAGTTTAGTCAAATACGCGCCTCTAAGCTTATTTCCAAAACACCAACATCCTCATGGCGAAGAGATTTTGGTATTGTCTGGAATGTTCACTGAAGATGGTAGCCAACACTATCAAAAAGGATGGTATTTGCGGAATCCGCATAACTCTAGTCATATTCCATCTAGTGAGATAGGCACCTTGATCTTTGTCAAACTCAGACAAATGTCCGAGACTGAAACTGAAGCTGTTCGTATCGATACCCATAACCCGAATAACTGGAAAAAAATGGGACATCGAGACATCTGTGAACTTTACCAATCTCAGCTAGAGCATACTTATCTAGAAAAAATCATGCCCCTACATCCCATCGAATATGATGTAAAAGGTGGTGCTGAAATTTTAGTGATTGAAGGTGAAATCAGCCATAGTGAAGAAACTTATCCAAAAGGTTCTTGGTTACGTATTCCCCCACAAGTAGATTACCAACTTCAATCAGGTCAACAAGGCGCAACACTTTATCTAAAAACAGGTCATCTGCTCGCCATGATTCAGTCAACTCATAAAATTTAATGAGCGACTCCGAAATACATGTTTCAATCAAAGATGATGAATCAACTAGCGATGCGTATGAACTGACATCACAATCCCAAAACCTGCCAATAAGGTGATAATAGCTGTACCACCATAGCTCATAAATGGTAATGGATCTCCTGTCACAGGAAAAATTCCACTGACCATACCTGAGTTAACAACGACATATAGAAAAAAAGACAATGCTAATGAACCGACAATCAATCGTCCGAAATTATTAAATGAGTTCAATCCGATCATAAAACAGCGGATGATGATTGCTGCATATAAGCTAAATAGAATTACCACACCAATAAAACCAAACTCTTCTGCATAAGTTGACATAATAAAGTCTGTATGCCGTTCAGGTAAAAATCCAAAATGTGATTGAGTGCCTTGTAAATAACCTTTTCCTGAAAACCCACCCGAACCAATCGCAATTTTAGACTGAATAATATTCCAACCTGAACCAAGGACATCAGCCTCAGGATCAATCAAAGTTGTGATACGCTTTTTTTGATAGCTTTCCAATAAAAAAGTCCAAGCAATTGGAAGAAATAACATCACTAAACCCATAGAGCCTAGAATTAATTTCCAAGAAATACCTGCCAAAAACAATACAAACAGACCACTGGTGAGGATCAGAATGCCTGCCCCCAAATCAGGTTGTAATGCGACTAAAAGTAAAGGAATGACAATTAAAACCAATGAAATCAGAATATGAAATATTCTAGGTGGCAAGGCATTTCTAGATAAAAACCACGTGATCATCAGTGGCATTGCAAACTTCATCAGTTCACTTGGCTGCATACTTCCTAACAATGGAATAGCGATCCACCGACGTGCACCCATTCTCACTTCACCGATAAAAAATACAGCGATAAGCAGTACCAAACTCACAGCATATAGATAAGGGCTAAATGCTTGATAAACTTTTGGAGGAACTTGAGCACAAACAAAAAGCGCTACGAATCCTAAAAGGAAACTAAATCCTTGTTTGAATACCAACCCCATATCTTGAGCCGATGCACTATATACGACGATTAAACCTAAGATCGCATTTAAAATGAGAAGGCTCAATAACCAAGGGTCGAGATGTAATTTATGCCAATACGAAGAATTATTTTTGAGATGCAAACCATCTCGAATGGAATAACGTAAAAATCGGGATTGCGGAACAGGCTTCATGGTGATCTTAAAAATAAGAAAAACGAGCAGATAAATCTGAACTAAGGCGATGGAGTATATATTTAATTTGTTTCTGTGCTCAGATTATTACTTTTATTTTTGTGAATCTTTGATAAATTTGCAGATACCATTTAAATCAAAGGTTTTATACATATGGACCCCTCACCTTTAAGGCGTATCTTTGGCTCTCTCTGTAGACAACTTGGAGAACTAGGATGATAGAATTTCTTTTAGACCCTAGCATCTGGATCGCGTTATTAACTTTAATCGTACTCGAAATCGTACTTGGCATTGATAACTTAGTTTTCATTGCAATTCTTGCAGATAAACTTCCTCCAGAACAAAGAGATAAAGCAAGAATCATAGGTCTTTCATTAGCCCTTATCATGCGTTTAGCCCTGCTTTCCATTATCTCTTGGCTAGTTACTTTAACAAAACCTATTCTCCATATATGGACTCTGAGTTTCTCAGGTCGAGACCTAATCCTACTCTTTGGTGGTCTTTTCTTACTCTATAAAGCCGTTACAGAATTACATGAAAAAATAGAAGGCAAACCTGTACATAAAACCCAATCAAGTGTTGCTTATGCAAGCTTTGGTATGGTGGTCACTCAGATTGTTATTCTAGATGCAGTGTTTTCTTTAGATTCTGTGATTACAGCAATCGGAATGGTTGACAATATTTATGTCATGATGGCAGCCGTGGTGATCGCTGTTGTAGTGATGTTAATTGCATCAAAACCATTAACAAACTTTGTAAATAAGCATCCTACTGTTGTTATTTTGTGCTTAAGCTTCTTACTACTGATCGGTATTAGCTTGATTGCTGAAGGTTTTGGTTTCCATATCCCGAAAGGATATATCTATTCAGGTATTGCCGTTGCAATCCTAATTGAAGGTTTCAACCAATTTACCCAACGAAATGCTGAAAAACATGCATCAAAACTACCTTTAAGACATCGTACTGCAAATACGATCTTCAAGCTCATGGGTGGCAAAGAGCAAAATGACCCAACGATTATCGATAACAACGATGATTCATTCGGTGCCGAAGAACGCTACATGATCGGTGGTGTGTTAACTCTGGCTGAACGCTCTGTTTCATCGATTATGACACCTAGAGATCAGATTTCTTGGGTCAACATCGATGATGATATTGAAGATATCAGAGCTAAAGTACTTGCAGTACCTCACAGCTTATTCCCTGTCTGTAAAGGCAATTTGGATAAAGTCATTACTGTTGTACGCGCAAAAGAGCTGATTGATTGTTTGGATGAAAAAGAAGAATTGCAAAATCTTTTAAAACGCCAACGTCCAATTTTTATTTTTGAAAAGATGAAAGTGATAGATGCAATTAATACTTTGCGCTCTTCAAAAGGCTCTTTAGTCATGGTGACGAATGAATTTGGAAATATCCAAGGATTAATCACTCCATTAGATGTATTTGAAGCAATTGCTGGTGAATTCCCAGACTCAGATGAACAACTGGATTTGACGAAAGTATCTCATCAAGAATGGGTAGCATCTGGCTTATTAGACCTTTATCAACTTCAACTTGAATTAGGCACACTTGAACTAGTTCAAGAAGGTTCAGGCTATGTAAGTGTCGCTGGTTTATTACTAGATAAATTAGAAGGTCAAGTTGATGTCGGTTCTACATTGACCTATGAGGGAATCTATTTCGAAATTATAGAAATGGATGGCACTCGCATTAAGAAAGTCAAAATTATTTATCCGATGTAAATCCAAGCATAAAAAAAGAGCCTTTCAAAAAGGCTCTTTTTTTTATATCTCAATCTGACTACCAATTTCGACAACACGATTCGTAGGGATTTGATAAAAATCGCTAATAGGACTTGTATTCTTTTGCATCGTAGCGAATAACTGTTTTCTCCATGTAGTTAACTTATTATTCGCTTTGTAGATCAATCTTTCGCGTGACACAAAGAAACTGATTTCCATCAGATTATATTCAAAATCAATTTTATTGAAAATTTGCTCTAAGACCATAGGTACATTCGGCTGCTCTTTAAAACCATAATTGATTTGTATCCGATAAAAGCCTTTCTCTAAAACTTCGAACTCATATCTCAGTTCATCTTGCACGTATGGGATATCCGAAACTTGCACCGTTACCAACATATTTTTGTCATGAAGAATCTTGTTGTGCTTGAGATTATGCAACAACGCATGTGGTACTACAGATGGAGAACCTGTCAGAAACACAGCAGTACCAGATACCTTATTCATATCTGTGCCTAGATATTTAATAAAGGTTTCTAACTGCAACGTATCGCTTTGGAGTTTTTCCTGCAATTGAACCCGCCCTTTCTTCCATGTCATCATCAATGTAAAGACAAAGACAGCGATAAGCACAGGCACCCATCCCCCAATAAAGAACTTAAGTAGATTCGAGCCTAACAGCACTAAATCAATAAAAATGAATGGTACAGCGAATAAAACCAGTTTCCACGTTTTCCATTTCCAGTAGCTATAAGCAAGAAATGCAACCAAAAGCGTATCGCAGAACATGGTAATCGTTACGGCAAGACCATAAGCACCTGCTAAATTACTACTTGTTTTAAAGAGTAAAACTAGGAATAAAATTGAAATATATAGAATCCAATTGAGTAAAGGAATGTAAATTTGACCCACTTCAGACGCTGAGGTATGTAGTACATTCAGACGAGGTAAATAACCCAATTGAATCGCTTGTTTCGCCATCGAAAAAACACCACTAATCAATGCCTGTGATGCGATCACAGCTGCTGCGGTCGCAATAAGAATCATTGGATAGAGGAAGAAGGATGGTACAAGTAAATAAAATGGATTGGTAATCGCTGTAGGATCTCTTAGCAATAAAGCACCTTGACCTGCATAATTCAACATAAGACACGGCAAAACAACGAGGAACCAACCAAGGCGTATCGGAAGAACACCAAAATGCCCCATATCAGCATAAAGCGCTTCACCACCTGTGACGGTCAAAACGACAGCGCCCATCACAAAAAATGAAATATACGGATTGGTGATAATAAATTGCAATGCCCAATGTGGACTTAAGAAAGCCAAAATCGTTGGGCTTTGAATAATACTCACAAACCCAATCGCACCAATAGACAAAAACCAAAGCAGTGTAATTGGGCCAAAAAACTTACCCATTACGGCAGTTCCATGTTTTTGTACAAGAAACAATGCCGTCAGAATGCCAATACTGATCGGTAATATAAATTTATCAAATGCTGGAGCCGCAACAGAAAGTCCTTCCACAGCCGATAACACAGATATTGCGGGTGTAATAATGCCATCACCAAAGAATAATGAAGCGCCAATAAATCCTAAAGCTGTAATCAGAATTTTTGTTCGATTAGAAAGACCTGGCTGACGTAAATTCAAGGCAAGTAATGCCATGATTCCACCTTCGCCATTGTTATCTGCTCTCATTATCACCATCACATATTTAAGAGAGACGATCAACATGATGGTCCAGAAAATAAGCGACAAGATTCCTAAAATATTAATTTCATTGATTGGCATTCCATGTGTTGCATGAAAGCTTTCTTTAAGTGCATAAAGTGGGCTAGTTCCAATATCACCAAAGACTACACCAAGTGCAGCTAAAGTCAGTATGGGTACACTAGCTTTCTCTACCGTCTGATTTTGCATGTTGTAAAAAAACACTTCTAAAAGTTAAAGTGATACTAGCACTCAATCTATCACTCCCTAAATAATTTATTTATAAGCCAGTTAAATATCTAATATGTAATTAAATAATTACTTATTCAAGTTAAATCACTCTACCTTTGAATTTATTAAAATAGCGCCAATAAACATGCTCCATTCCTTCAAAAAAACTCCACTTGAGAAGAATTATCAGTTATTATTTGGGCAAGAATTATTCCTGTGAATTGACCATGAATGCTCATACCGTAACGTTGGCCAATGTCTTAACGATTCAAAAGCTTAGCAAAAAATTCGGTGAGCGTTTTGCTGTAAATCAAGCATCATGGTCTGCTCAAAGTGGTCAGATTATTTGCCTATTGGGACATTCAGGTTGCGGTAAAACAACCATGCTACGTCTGATCGCAGGTCTAGAGACTCCTACTGAGGGTTCTATTCAGCTAGAAAGAAAAGTTCTATGGGACCCATATCAACAAGTTCAAGCTGAAGAACGCAATATCGGTTTTGTATTTCAAGACTATGCTCTCTTTCCACATTTGAGCGTGTTGGAAAATGTGATGTTTGGATTGAAAAAAATCCCGAAGCACGAACGTCAATCTATTGCTGAAAATGCGTTAAAGCATGTCTCTATGTCGCATCATATTCATAGCTATCCACATACTTTATCTGGTGGTGAACAACAGCGTGTCGCTTTAGCTCGTGCACTCGCACCTAAACCTCATGTTTTGCTTATGGATGAACCATTTTCGAATTTGGATCATCGTTTACGTGATCAAATTCGACAAAGCACCATTGATATTTTAAAACAGACTTCGACCACAACTATCATTGTGACTCATGATCCTGAAGAAGCACTTCAAATTGCTGATCAGATTATTTTGATGCATCAGGGTAAAATCATTCAAAGTGGTACGCCTAAGCAGCTTTACTTCCAACCGAAAACACTTTTTGCAGCACGTTATTTTTCCGATTTGAATGAAATAAAAACCCAAATACAAGATCAACAACTGCATACGATTTTTGGAAATATTGATATTCCAAAACATTTGACGAGTAATAACGAGATTCGTTGCTATTTTAGACCCCACCAATTACGTGTTAATCGGATAAAAACTGAAAATAGTCTAGCTGCTAAAATTATTTCGTCGAACTTCTTAGGCTATTCACAACTACTTAAATTAAAAATCGAGGCAGAAGATAAAGTGTTAAGTGCTTATGTTGAATATTCTCAACATTACGACCAAGCAGAAACCGTCTACCTATCGTTAGATTTATCTCAGTGTTTCTTTTATGAATCCAATGATTCAATCGAAATCCATCAATCATCCACTTAACTGGTATTTATTATTCAAGTTTCTTCTTTTTAGGGATCAAAAATGAACCAACGAATAAAACTTCATGCGCTTTCAGTTAGTCTTATCGCACTCAGCAGTGGTTGGGTAAATGCCGCTGAGGTCAATCTCTATACCACTCGCGAACCTGTGTTAATTCAACCACTCTTAGAAGAGTTCAATCAAAAAACAGGTATTAAAGTAAACACTGTTTTTATCAAAGATGGAATGCTGGAACGTGTTAAAACTGAAGGTCGCCGCTCACCTGCAGACGTCATGCTGACAGTTGATTTCGGTAATTTGGTTGATTTGGTTGAAAATGGTTTAACTCAACGAGTGAACTCTAAAGTTTTAAATACCGCGATTCCAGGTAACTTACGTGCAGCCAATGGTCATTGGTATGCGCTATCTATGCGTGCTCGTGCAGTATATGTTTCTAAAGAACGTACACCACTAAAAGCCATCAGTTATGAAGATCTCGCAAATCCAAAATGGAAAGGCAAGATTTGTATCCGCTCTGGTAGCCATCCTTATAACACATGGCTAATTGCATCCTATATTGCTCATCACGGCGAAAAAGCAACTGAGCAATGGTTACGTGGCATCAAAGCAAATTTAGCACGCCCAGCGAGTGGTGGCGATCGTGATGTTGCACGCGATATTCTCGGTAAAATTTGTGATATCGGCGTTGCAAATACCTACTACGTAGGAACAATGCGTAATGGTGATGCTGAGCAACAACGTTGGGGTAATGCAATTAATGTTGTATTACCTCGCTTTAAAAATGGTGGAACGCATATCAATGTATCAGGTGCAGCTGTAGCAAAATATGCACCAAACCGTAAAGAAGCAGTTCAATTATTGGAATTCTTATCCTCAGATCATGCACAAGCAATCTATGCACAAAGTGGTTATGAGTATCCAGTAAAACCTAGTGTGAAGATTGATCCAATTATCGCAAGTTTCGGAAAGTTAAATATTGATAACGTCCGTCTGAGTGAAATTGCAAAATATCGTAAAGCAGCAAATCTGTTAGTCGATAAAGTTCAATTTAATCATTAAGTGATTTTATGGACAGGTCATCCATTTTGTTTTGACCTGTCCAATCAAACTTCTTAAACCTGCTATTCAATAGTTTCTTAATCTCTAATGACCAAAAATAAGCATCACTTTAATTTATTTACATCGCTCAGTGGGGTATTGACCTTACTTGCTTGCTTGCCTGTTATTGCATTGGTTTTAACAGCAATTCAGGGTAATAGTGATATTTTTGGGCATCTGATTCAGTATGTTCTGCCCCCTACTTTGGTTGATACCAGTATTTTATTATTTGGTGTTGGTCTACTCACGATTTTAATCGGGACTGGTAGCGCATGGTTAGTAACCGCATATCAGTTTAGAGGTCGAGCTTTTTTAGATTGGGCTCTACTGCTTCCCCTTGCAATACCAACATATATAATCGCTTATAGCTATATCGATATTTTGCATCCTATCGGCCCAGTACAAAGCTTTCTAGCAGCTAACTTTGGTTGGGAATCTCAACCTGCTTGGTTTCCGAATATTCGCTCTGTTTGGGGCTGTATTTTTCTATTAAGTTTTGTCTTATATCCCTATGTCTATTTAAGTACACGTGCGATGTTTCTCATGCAATCAGCTAGCTTGATTGAAGTTGCACGCAGTTTAGGGCTCAACCCGAACCAAGTTTTTTTTCGAGTCGCGATTCCTTTAGCTCGCCCAGCAATCGCTGTGGGGGCTAGTTTAGCTTTGATGGAAACCATCAATGACATCGGTGCAACCGAGTTTTTAGGCGTCAAAACTCTAACTTTATCGATCTATTCAACATGGACAAATCAATCCGATCTCGCTAGTGCTGCACAAATCGCAATTTTCATGTTGATCATTATTACTTTATTGGTTGTTATTGAAAGACTGGGTAGACGCAAACAACGCTATATGAACTCTGCTCAACGTAGTCGATTGATGCCAGCACAACAACTCAGTGGCACAAAAGCTGGTTTATGTTTAATACTTGGATTGATTCCTATCAGCATTGGTTTCCTCATTCCGTTCATCCATTTATTGATGGAATCTTATAAGCGTTTCAAGTATGCAGGTTTTTCAGACTATTTATTACAAGCATCAATCAACACTTTATTTCTAGCTACAGTTGCTACTGTGATCACAATTGCAATTGGATTCTTTATTGTCAGTGCGGCACGCTTTAGCCAAATTACATGGTTTAGCCGAATTGCTAGTTTAGGTTATGCAATACCTGGAACTGTGTTGGCCATTGGTCTTATGTTATCACTTGGAAAAATTGATCATGCGGTAGCTGATTTTCTTGAATTTAAATTAGGAATTCACTCAGGCTTGCTCTTTTTAGGAACAACTTTCACCCTCGTTTATGCTTACAGTGTACGCTTTCTTGCAATCGCAATTGGTGGAATAGAGTCTGGATATAATCGTATCCATGGCGTATTTGATGATGCGGCTCAAAATTTAGGCCGAAATCAATTTCTAATATTAAAAGAAGTTCATCTTCCACTACTCCGCCCTGCAATCATCTCTGCGGCATTGCTTATTTTCGTAGATTGCATGAAAGAATTGCCAGCCACCCTGTTACTTCGACCTTTGAATATGGAAACCCTCGCAACTCAGTTATATGCAGAAGCCTCAAGAGGAACATATGAAGATGGAGCAATTGCAGCATTATTAATTGTTTTAGTGGGTTTGATCCCTGTCATTCTGCTTGCTCGTATGAGTAAAGTGCTAAACAAATAAATAAGATTTTAGCGATATAGCGAATTCTGCTATATAGTCCCCAAATAAGAAAGGGTTGTATTTAATCAATACAACCCTTTTTTCTATGTCTACCGAATCATCGATTAGAAACGATAACGAACACCGGCTTCAAATGAACGCTCAGGACCAACATAAATCCCTTGACGTAAACTCGCGATATAACGCTTGTCCTCTAAGTTTTTAACTGCGCCATAAAACTCAACTTGATCATTCAAGGTATAGCGAGTTGTTAAATCGACAGTCGTGTAAGCATCGATTTTTCCAGTAAAGAATCCTGAAGTATTCTCAACAATCGGTTTGGTATTTAATTCATCAGTAAACTGTGAACCTGTATAGTTTGCACTCAACTGACTACGCAAACCTGCATAGGTATAACCTACCCCAAGATTTGCCACCCATTCAGGTGTATATGGTACACGGTCACCATCTTTTGATTTTAGTGAACCATTTTTGTTGTAACGATCGCCTTTGAACTCAGCATTTGCAATCCATGTAAGATTAGCAAACACATCGAAACCATTCTCAAATTCTAAACTTACAGCACCTTCAAACCCTTGGTTGTACGTTTTACCGCCATTGGTCGATTGGAAATCTGAGTTACTGTTAGCTGGAATAATTTGATTATCAAAGTCCATACGGAAAGCAGTTAACTCGTAACGAACTGCATCTTGCTGACCTCTTAAACCGAACTCCCAACTAACTGCAGTTTCTGCATCCAGTTTTTGATCTTTCATACCACTGAGTGAGTCACCATTTAGTGCTGGTGAGAATGCCTTGTAGACACTAGCGTAAAGCTGAACAGCTGGAATGAATTGGTAGGTAACACCTAATCCGGGCATTACTTCGGTATTTGAAGTTTTAACTGTTTCATTTTTTTGTTTGTCATCACGTTGCTGTTCATAGCGTTCAACACGGACACCAGGCGTTACGGATAATTGATCTGAAATATCGAAACGGTTTTGAGCATACAAAGCAACACTCTTCGCAGAATCTTTAGTATCTTTTGCTGTTGTACCTGTGCGTGGTGTAGCTCGAGTTGCATTAATCGTAACGTCATCCATTTTCTCATTCATCACGCGCAAGCCAATCTCAGCTTCACCAGGAAGATTAAAAATAGTATTTTTTGCAATCAGACGAGTTTCCGCTCCAATACGTTCAAAAGCACGATTATTACCACTTACATTATCAGTATAAATCCAACGACCTGCAGCTTGTGAAGCTGTAGCATTCACACCATAACGCCAGTAATCACGATTCATTTCACTCCAATACAGCAATGTTTGAAGTTCAGTATCTGGATTAATATCCCAACGATGATTGATATCAAAAGAATTTCGCTCTGTTAAGAACCAATCATCAGGAGCAGGATTATTCTGTTTCTTGGCATGATACTCACCCAAGAACTGACCACGATATGAAATATTGGCATCATTTTCATAATGAGTAAATTTAACGCCAACCCATTGATTATCACCAATGGCTGTACCTGCTTTGATAACGGCATCTTTCATTTCATAGCTTTTATCCATGAAACCGTCACTTTTCGCCCAACTTAAAATCGCTCCAACATTACTATCTTTCGTTGGAGAACTGCCACCCAATTCAACAGTTGTCTTATAGGTATCCCAAGATCCAATTGATAGATCAACAAGAGCACCATCTTTAGGTTGTTTAGTACGATAATTTACTACACCACCAATATTCATAGGTCCATAACGCAACGCAGAAGATCCCTTGAGAACTTCAATGCTATCCATACGTTGAATACGAGGATTATAATAACGACCATTTCCAACAAATAAGCCAGCCGCTACAGGTACACCATCTTCTAAAATAAGTGTTTTGTAATCAGCCGAACTAATTCCTCGCATACCAATATTGGCAACAATTGCAGACTCCTCTTCAGGTTTAACATACACACCTGATACACGTTTTAAAATTTCTTCAGTAGAGCTTGGAGTGAATTGTTGAATTTGCTCTTGGCTTACAATTACCGCTGCACCTGGAATTTTTGAAATTGAATCTTCTTGTGAGCCAATCACTTGAATCGTAGGTAATACAACAACTTGTTGAGTTTGTTCAGTAGCAGCATAAAGCATTGGTGCAAAACCACCAAACAGCAAACCACTCATAACAATTTGATTTTTAATAAATAAATACTTTTCCATGTGACCCCTATAATCAATCATCAGATTGAAATTCAGATTAAACTTAAAATAACCTTAAAAAACTGCGCAATTATAATACAAATAGAAACAATTATCAGTTAATGTTTTGATTTGAGTGGTATTTTGTTGCTATCAGGTTTCTAAAGCAAAATTCTTCTGGTGCTACATCTATTAAAAAATACTGATAATTTTCGAATATATAATAATTAAGGATTTAAGACACTGATCTACTCGACAAGCATGACTAATACTGGGTTAAGATACTTTTTTAGTTCTTCTGTAAATTCTGCGTGCAAACATGAGACTTAGCACTTAAATCATTAAATAAAACCCTACCTTCCTCAATGAAGGCTTAGGAGTAACAAATAAAATAAAAAAACTAACTTACTCTTTTGTTGCTAATTTCCTCATTCATTTTAGGAATCCTTTTTGTCAATCAAGCTCAATTTGTTAAGATGGCTGTCGAAAAAGGGTTTACACCAAAACTGTATTTTGTAATTTAGTGATTTTGATATCGAAAGTTAAGATTTCTTGATTTCGATCAATTTTAGACAGTAATGGTAAAACTTTATTTAGTAATATATTTTCAATTTAAGGACTTACAACGCATGAACAGTGACTCAGTTATGGCTGATCTCTCATCTCACACGCCGATGATGCAGCAATACCTCAAAGTCAAGATGGAATATCCACATGCGCTTTTGTTCTATCGTATGGGTGACTTTTACGAACTCTTTTTTGAGGATGCCCACTTAGCTGCAAAATTACTTGGTATCACGCTAACCCATCGAGGCAAAACAAATGGTGAACCAATTCCAATGGCAGGTGTTCCCTACCATTCCGCTGAAGGATATTTAGCACGTTTAGTAAAGTCAGGTCGTACCGTTGCAATTTGTGAACAAGTTGGTGAAGTTACAGGTAAAGGACCTGTCGAACGTAAAGTAGTCCGAGTTTTGACACCTGGTACCTTAACTGACGATGCGCTTTTATCAAGTTATCAATCCTCAAATTTAGTTGCTCTGTGTATACAACAAAATCAAATTGGTTTTGCATTACTTGACTTGAGTGCAGGTATTTTTAAAGTTCAACAACAGACATATAAACCAGAGCAATTGCCAATAGAACTTGCTCGCTTGATGCCAAGTGAAATTTTGATTGATGAGGATTTAGTCGATCAAAACATCATCGAACATATTAAGAAAAATCTAGATTGTCCAATTACTAAAAGACCGAATGTAGATTTTAATCAAAATAATGCTCAAAAGACGTTATGTGACCAGTTTGCTGTTTCCACCTTATCAGGCTTTGGGTTAGATCCAATTCCTCTAGCAAAGGCTGCTGCGGCTGCGCTTATTCATTATGCTAAAGAAACACAAAAAACAGCCCTACCTCACATCCGTTCTATACAGATCGAACAGAGTACAGATTTCATTGCTTTAGACCCAATTACACGTCGTAACCTTGAAATCATCGAACCGTTATTTGAGCATGGAACATCTTTATTCCAATTAATCAATGATTGTCAAACTGCGATGGGTGGTCGCTTACTGAGTCGCACACTCATGCAGCCCATTCGAGATACAGCAATACTCGATGCTCGTTTGGATGCAATCGAGCAATTATTGAAAGGTTATCACGAATCACCTGTTCGCTTAGTTTTGAAAGAAATCGGCGATATTGAGCGTGTACTCAGTCGAGTAGCTTTGGGTAGTGCTCGACCACGTGATTTAGTTCAACTTCGCCAAGCCTGTGCTCAAATTCCTTTTTTACGACATGCTTTAGCGCCTGTCCTCAACACTCAAAAATCCAAACTATTAATTGAGCTTGATCAGCAACTTGGTGATTTCAAAAGTCTACACCAACATCTTATTGCAGCAATTGTTGAAAACCCTCCTGTACTTTTACGCGATGGAAATGTAATTGCAGAGGGATATGATGATGAATTGGATGAATTACGCAAAATACGTGATCATGCGGGTCAATTTTTAATAGATTTAGAAATCAAAGAGCGTCAGCGAACTGGCATCAATACGCTGAAAATTGGCTACAATCGTGTCAGCGGATACTATATTGAATTAACACGAGCTCAAGCTGAGCAAGCCCCTGCCGATTATATTCGTCGTCAGACACTTAAAAATGCTGAAAGATATATCACACCTGAACTTAAAAGCTTTGAAGATAAAGTGCTTTCGAGTGAATCTCGTGCGCTCGCTCGTGAAAAACTACTGTTTGAATCTTTATTGGATGAATTACGCCAAAATATTGCTCAATTACAGATGATGAGTGCTGCAATTGCTCATATCGATGTTTTAGCGAATTTTGCACATCAGGCAAGATTAAATAATTGGGCAAGACCTGAATATACACCAGAAACTTGTATCAAGATTCAGGCGGGTCGACATCCAGTGGTTGAGTCTTTAAACAAAGCTCCATTCACTCCGAATGATACATTCCTTGATCATCAACATCGTATGGCGATCATCACTGGTCCCAATATGGGTGGTAAATCCACGTTTATGAGACAAACAGCTTTAATTAGCTTGCTCGCTTATTGTGGTTGTTTTGTCCCAGCGAAATCAGCAAAGCTCGGTTCTATCGATCGCATATTCACTCGTATCGGCTCAGCTGATGACCTCTCTACAGGCAAATCAACATTCATGGTTGAGATGACTGAAACTTCTCAAATTCTACATCATGCAACAAGTCAGTCTTTAGTATTGATGGATGAAGTCGGACGTGGAACCAGTACATATGATGGCTTATCTCTAGCATGGGCATGTGTACTCGATTTAACCAAACGTATTAAGTGTTTATGTCTTTTTGCAACACATTATTTTGAATTAACAGAATTGGGTAGCGAAGCTGGAATTGACAACTATCACGTCACCGCACAAGAGTTAAATGGTAATTTAATCCTATTGCATAAAGTACAGCATGGACCTGCAAGTCAAAGTCATGGTTTACAAGTTGCAAAATTGGCTGGTATCCCTGCTAATGTGATCAAAGATGCACAAAAACGTTTGAAAATACTGGAAAAACAGCAACATCAGCATTTACAAAACTCTGTGCAAAATGATCTGTTTAGTACAGTTGAACATGAAATAGAAACTAAAGTTGTTGAAAAAGTGATTAAAGTAAAAATGCAATCACCTGCTTTAGATCTTTTAAAGCAACTGGACTTAGATGACCTTACCCCACGCCAAGCTTTGGAACATCTTTATCAACTCAAAGCTTTATCTAAAAGCTCAGATACTATTGAAAATTAACCCTATGTTAGGTTCTCTACTATATTAAAGTTAGAACCTAGCAAATTTTAATTTCTAATTAAGTTTGAAAATGCGTCTTTTATCGTAGGATGAAGTGCAAATAGATTCAGGTTATTGAGAGTTATTATCAACAAAACTCATATAAATCAGCCCTTTTCATTGATACGAATAATAAATATCAATAAAAGGAATTGTTTCTATCTGCATTTTTTGCCTAAAATACGCTATTGAAAATGAAAACCATATTTTTTAGGTAGCTGCCGCCATGACCTTTGTTGTCACAGAAAATTGTATCAAATGTAAGTATCAAGATTGTGTTGAAGTTTGTCCTGTAGATTGTTTCTATGAAGGTCCTAACTTCTTAGTCATCAATCCTGACGAATGTATCGACTGTGCACTTTGCGAACCAGAATGCCCTGCAAATGCAATTTTCTCTGAAGATGAGTTACCTGAAGGTCAAGAAGTGTTTATTGAATTAAATGCTGAATTATCTGAAAAATGGGCTGGCAATAACATTACTCAAATCGGTGAACAACCTGCTGATCGTGAGGAATGGAACGGCAAACCAAACAAGCTTCAGTATTTAGAAAAGTAATTTTCAAAAAGGCCAGTTTTACTGGTCTTTTTTATACCTGAATCACACATTTCTTTGCAATTGTGCCATTTTTAGCCCCCTATTTTGCATTAAAATAGGCACTATACTAAATGTGAATTGCTTTTTTATGATGCGAAATAAATTACAGGGTCTGTTTTCATTATTTGTCATCCCTGTGATGATGGTTGGTTGTGCCACGTCTCCAAAGAAAGTTAGTCCAAGCAAAAGAATATATATTCCTGAAGAACAAGTAGCTTTTAATCGTCCAATCCCTACAAAAACAGAACCTGCATCTTATCGTCAGTGGTTAGGTCAGGGAGAAAACTACGCACGTGTACGCGAATATGAACATTTCTTAATGCGTAATAATGTCGCACATATTATTCCTAGTTTTGAATTGCTCAAAACAGCAAGAGACTGGCAAAAGTGCGGACGTTCAGAATACATGGTTCCAAATCGTGAATTATGGAATAACTCACTTTCAACATTACGAGTATTCAAGTATTTAATCGCTGCAAAAATTCTTACTGATTTCGAAGTTACCTCAGTTTATCGTGATCTCCCACTGAATCAGTGCGCAGGTGGTGCAAGTTCATCAAAGCACTTATTTAATTCCGCAATTGATTTTCGTATTGGACCTGAATACCCTCAACCCCAAGATTATGCATATATTGAACAAACAAAATTCAAGTTATGCCAATTTTGGATTCAGCATGGTCAAAGCCTAGATCTCGGTATTGGATTATATAGTTCAGGTCAAATTCATTTGGATACTCAAGGTTATCGCACTTGGGGTCCTGATTTGACTCGTAATACATCTCTTTGTAACTTCTAAATTGTAAAACTCGAGTAAAAATGAGGTCTTTTGATCTCTTTTTACTTTCAGCACTCATGATTCCTTCAGCATTCAAATTGCACTTCGAAGATAAATGTTTAAAATGCAGCTATCAAATTTATAGGTAAATACAACCATGCAACAGTTGTGGACAGACATTGATGAATATATTAATTCACATCTCATTCCCACAGACGAGAGACTTCAACATGCATTAGATAACACTGACCAGCAGGGTTTTTCTAATCATCTAGCTGTTGCACCTAACCAAGGCATGTTTCTACAAATGTTGATTCAAATGAATCAATGCAAGCGTGTGCTCGAACTCGGTACATTTGCTGCTTATAGTACAATCTGGTTGGCGAAAGCACTGCCTGCTGATGGATATTTGCTTACTGTGGAAGGACGGGATACACACGTGATCCTTGCCCAAGAAAATATTGATTATGCCAATATGCCAACCCAAATTGAGCTTAAAAAAGGTCGTGGCGTTGATATCATGAATCAATTAATTAATGATAATAGTGAACCTTTTGATTTCATTTTTATTGATGCAGATAAACAAAGTTATCCAGAATATTTTGAACTCAGTTTAAAATTGGCACGCTCAGGCACTATCATTGTGCTAGACAATGTTATTCGCTCTGGTGATATCTTAGATTCAAATAATAAAAAACCAAGTATTGAAGGTATCCGCCAAGCTTTTACTGCGCTCCAGAATCATCCTCAACTTTTATCGTGTACTGCTCTACAAACTGTTGGATCGAAAGGGCATGATGGCTTTGCAATTGCAATCGTCAAATAGAGGTTAAAAAATAAACTTTTACTTTTTAATTATAAATATCAATAAATTAAGTATATTAAGGTTGCTTTTCCATATAGTTATCCACAGGAATTGCGGATAACTATATGGAATAAAATGAACTACTTAGCAACAAGCAGCGGTACATTTGCATTTCTAAATATCGTGGTTGTGATGCTACCCAAGAAAAACTGATGAATCTTACTGTGACTAAATGCACCTAATACAATCAGCTGAATGTCATGTTCGCGTTGATATTCCAAAATATTTTGTGCTACATCGCCATAACGATATATTGGTATTACATCTAAACCAGCACTTTTAAGATATTTCTCAGGTTCAGTCAGCATCTCTGGATGATCACCAACATACAGTAAATGGCATTGCAGTTTTTTCAATAAATCACTTTGAGCAATTCTCTCCATCATCTTTTGACAAGTCGGAGAGTATTCATAAGCAAAAATAAAACGTTTTGGTGGTGAAAAATGCTCCCCTACGGTAATTACCGTGCAATTCGCCCCACGAATAAAGTTTTCAACATTACTTCCAATTGGTTTATTTTTTTCAGCAGCGCGTTCCCCGACTCGCCCGATGATTACCACATCATTTTCTTTAAGAATATTAAAACTCTGTTCAAGAAAATCACCTTTTTCTTGAATTTTGGTGCTAGTCAAACCGTAATTTTTTTCAATTAATTCAGAGATATGTTTCAGTAAATTATTACTATAATCCAAGGCTAATTCGCTTTGCTTTTGTTCTAACTCAGCCAATTCTTTAAGTAACATGGCATTACTTTCAAAACCGATTACGCCACTAATTTCACCTAAATGGTAACTGGCGGGATAGTAATCTAGGATTTGTAAAAGGACTAATTCTCTTTGAGTTTGCTTGGCAACCCAAACTGCAGCCTCCGCCACCGCATCGATACAGGGTGAGGAATCGATACATGCAATAACGCGGTTCATAATCGCCTCTCTTTAGGTTCAATACCTTAGGTCTTCTACTTATTTTTAACTTAACACAGATAGATAGCAGGTTGGTTAAATTTATGTATAGAATCTCTTGAGAGTTTTCTAGTTAATTCTTATTTCCGATAACGAATCAATTTTGCAGGGTTTCCAGCCATAATTGCATGTGGCTCAACATCTTTAGTAATCATACTATTCATACCAATAACCGCATGATCACCAACTTTAATCCCATCCTTAATTCCAACATGAGCTCCTAACCAAACATCACGTCCAACTTCTATGCCTTGTGAGCGAACTGCTTGCTGATAGATGGGTCGATCTAAATCCATGCCATGGTCAAAAGCATACAGATGACTATATGCCGCAATTCTAACTTGATCATGCAACTTAATACCTGCGCGACCTCCATCAAGAATGCAATGGTGGTTGATCGCGACTTCAGAACCGATTTCTAACGGTCCATGTAAAGTACAATCGGCAGCAATAAAAGTATTATCGCCGATAGTAATTTTACGTCCTCGCTCAGCAAAGATATGTGCTAAAGGTGAAATAAAACAATTGTTGCCAATTTCAACTGTTTCCATTTCCATTAAATAGTTCTGATATTCTTTTTGCCATGCTTCCGCCCATTCTCTATGTTTGGGTTTTAAAGACCAATATAACCATGGCATATAGTTCAATCGATGTTTATGCTGTTCACGATATTTTAATAGTGGATCATGCATCATCTGTTTGATCCTCAATAAGTTTAAGCTGCTCGCGACCACGCGTTATATCTTGAAGCTTGAGCTTTAACGGTTCAATCTGGTGTATTTGCACTTGTGCCTGAATACTAACACCCGTTTCAGTATAGTTTTCTAGAAACTCTATTTGCTGTTGTAGTAATTCATATTGAATAATAGCCCATTCATTAAATGCACAACTAAAAGTAATCTTCTTTTTCTCAATTAATTCTATTTTTTCAGCGAGTAGCAGACACTGACCTGCACACCCACCATACGCCCTGACTAAACCACCAGTGCCTAGTTTTACTCCGCCATACCAACGATTCACCAATACAATAACATTGGTTAAGTCATTCCCCTCTATCGTTGCTAATATCGGGCGACCTGCTGTACCTGAAGGTTCGCCATCATCATTGAACCGTACATGATGACCTATTTTCCATGCCCAGCATTGGTGTGTCGTCGAGATGTCCTTTGTCTCTTCTAAAAACTTTTTTACTTGTTGCTCATTTTCTACAACACTCGCAATCGCCTGAAAGCGACTTTTTTTAATTTCTTCTTCAAAGGTAACGGTTTGAGCAATGGTAAAAGGCATAAAAACATCAATGCAAATTTAAAAACAAAGTATAACGTCTTAAGGTTCAAATAAAAAACCTCGCAATTGCGAGGTTTTTTGAGTTTAGCTTGCTTATCTTTCACGCAAAGCTTCTTTGGCCTTATTAAATGGTTTAAGTAGATAATCCATAACTGTTTTTTCACCAGTGCGGATATCAACTGTCGCTACCATACCTGGTGTGATACCAAACGCATGACCTGCTTTATTGAATAACTTGTCAGAGTCAGTGCGGATATAAACACGATAGTAAAATTGGTCTTGTTTAACTTCATCTCGAATCGTATCAGGAGAAATTACTGTTACTTTTCCAGTCAAACCACCGTAGATCGAATAGTCATATGCAGTGATTTTCACTAAGGCTTCTTGACCAGGTCGAATGAAAGCAATATCTCTTGGAGAAATACGTGCTTCAATTAACAGTTTGTCTTCTAAAGGAACAATCGTCATCAATTTACCGTTTTGCGGAATAACACCACCAAGAGTTGTTACATCAATTTCTTTAATCACACCACGCACAGGTGCTTTAAAGATTGCACGTTGTAAACTATCACTGCGTCCCATCACAACTTGTTGTTGCGTTTCAATATCAGTATTTGCCTTCGATAGCTCTTCTCGGGCTTTTACATAGTATTGATTACGTGTGTCATTCATCTTATTTCTAAGATCATTGGCTTCACGCTTGAGTCTAAGTACTTCTACTTCACTTGCAGCACCTTTCGCAACAAGTGGTTCAGTCATCATCAATTCTTGTTGAACTAATTGTAAAGCTTGTTGGTAACCAGCTAATGATTGTTCTAAATTTTCACGTCTAGAATAATAAAGAGCGGTCTCTTCTTTGACTAATTTAGGTTCTTTGAGCACTTCTGCAGGAAATGCTAAAGGAGTTCCATTCACTTCAGCACGTAATCGCGCAGCAGTCGCTTGAGCAGAAGTTAAAAGTGATTTTGATTCACCGACATTAGATGCGAAGCGTGTTTGATCAAGTTGCGCAAGGATTTCACCTTTTTGAACAATATCACCCTCTTGCACATTTAACTTCGTAAGAATACCACCTTCTAAAGATTGAATAGTTTGCTCTTTAGATGAAGGGATAACCTTACCCGTTCCTGTAGAAACTTCTTCTAGATTAAATAACCAAGCCCAAGTCAAAAAAATCGCTAAACCAATACATACAATCCAAATCACAAGACTTGAACGTGGTAAAGCTGGCTCTTTGTAGGATACATTCATAGAACGGTTGTTAGCTTGTTGTTCGCTCATGAATCTTCCCCTTGTTTAATTTGTTTTTGTTGGCCTGCTGATTGATTTAGAACTTGATCTCGTGGTCCATCCATTACAACCTTACCTTCGTTCATCACAATGATACGATCAACCAACTCAAGCACAGCTCGTCTATGTGTTGCGACGACTAATGTTCTGTGTCCTAACCAGCCTTTTAAATGATCAATTAATTGTTTTTCGGCAATATCATCAATCGCGGCAGTCGGTTCATCGAGTAATAAAATGTTAGGTTGGCGAATCAGTAATCGTGCTAACAGCAATGCTTGCTTTTGCCCGCCTGAGAAGCCTACACCACCTTCTAAAACTAAATGATCTAAGCCCTCTTTTTTCTCTTGCACAAAGCCTAAAGCACCTGTCACTTTTAAAGCTTTTAAAATGTCATCATCTTTTGCTAAAGGCGCACCTAAGGTCAAATTCTCACGAATTGTTCCGTAGAATAAATGTGCATTCTGATTCAACAATGCCATATCACGGCGCACATCAGCAGGATCGATTAAGCTAATATCGAGACCATCCAAATGCACAGAACCATTTGATGGTGATTGCATACCAGCCAATAATTGTAATAATGTTGATTTACCTGCACCGTTACGACCTAAAATCGCAATTTTTTCACCAGCTTTAATTTTCAAATGACGAAGTGCAAGAATTGGACGAGAATCTTCTTCTGTGTATTGGAACATAACATTTTTAAGTTCATAGTCCCCATTTAACACTTCTTTATGAACCAGATGCGCTTGATCAGGTTGATCAACAGGTTTCTGCATTAATTCATCAAGACTTTTCTTCGCAACCTTAGCTTGCTGTAAACGTCCTAAAATCCCTGTGATTTGTGAAATAGGGGCAAGCATTCGTGAGGAAAGGATCGAACACGCAACCAAAGCACCCGTTGTCATCTCGCCTTCCATCACGGCAAAACATCCAACTAATACAACAGCGGCATAGGTTAAACCTTGAATTTTTTGTGTCCAAGCAGTTAATACACCAACGATCTTACGTTGTTGCATACTAATATCCGCAGACACCTCATTCATATGATTCCATTGGTTTTGGAATCTAGATTCTGCTCGTAATAACTTAATATCTTCAATACCTTGTACCGCTTCGACAAGGATCGCATTTCGAATAGATGACTCTCGCATGCCTTCTTGAGCTAACTCAGCTAATTTCTTTTGTACCAAAATACCAGGCAAAATCATTAAAGGAACAACAAGCAACATTACCCAAAAGAGATTCCCACCGATAATCGCAAAGATAATCAGAAACAGGAAGAAAAAAGGTAAATCAGCTATCGCACCCATTGTTGTCGATGTAACTAAATCACGAACACCTTCTAACTCACGAATTTGTGAAATAAAAGTACCAGTCGATTTAGAACGTTCGCTATTTTTAATTCGTAGTGCATGACCAAAAACACGGTCTGATATTCTTAAATCTGCACGCTTTCCAATAATATCGGATAGGTAAACACGAGCAACTCGAAGTACAAACTCAAAAATGGCTGCGATTAGCACCCCACCCGCAAGCACCCAAAGCGTCGGGATCGATTGTGATGGCACAACACGGTCATAAACCTGCATAGAGAAAATAATCGTAGCTAATGCCAAAATGTTTGCCATTAAAGAGGCAAACATAATATCTATATATCGCTTCCAATCTTGAAGAACGATTGACCAAAACCAGCTCGTTTCATACGGCTTGATGTATTCATCAATACGAGCGTCTGGGACAGATTTTTCAGGGCGTAAGATATAGACTGTTTTTATATCTTGCTTAAGTGAACTTATTGAAAACTTTTGTGATAAGCCTTGATCACCACTGAGTTGAACACTGACATTTCCTTCTGAGTCAGCTTTATCGACAACACCAACTTGCCCATCTTTAAATTCAACTAAAATCGGCAAACGCCAAGGGTTGATCATTTCCTCTGTAAATGACACTTTACAAAGGTTCAAACCAACCTGTCGGCTCATTAACAATAAAATTTCATCTAAATTTTGATTTTGATTCCAATCTAATTGTAAACGAACACGCTCTTCTGATGGCTCTATTCGATAATGCTTAGCAATTGTTAAGACCGCTTGTAACCACGGCTGATAGTTTATTTTTGTCATCATGGCTGAACTTCAAACCCCTGAATGGAAATATTATTTAAGCCATAGGCTTGACGTGAACGTCCTGTCGTTGCGATGTACTGAGCAATGTTACTGTAAATATCATAACGTGCTGTTTCTAATTCTGAATTTGCACCATGAATTGCCTGCTCAGCATTCAATAAATCCACAAGTGAACGTGTCCCTAACTTATATTGTTCTTGATACAATTCCTTGGTTCTCACCGTAGTCGCTTGTCGACTCATTAAGACTTGCATCTGTCTTTGTTTGTTCTCAATCTGTTCTCGACTATTACGAATTTGATCCAAAACTTGTAGATAGACTGCATTTACTTGAGCTTTAGCAGCTTCCTCAGCAAAACTTGCTGCTCGAATCTGTGAAGAAGTTGCTCCACCTTGATAAAATTGGCTCGTTGCCTCCAACATTATTGCACTATCAAATCCACCCTCTTTATCATTATTTGGATTTCTGCCATTGATCGCTTGGGTCAACTCTCCTTTTACGGACAAAGTAGGAAATCTGCTTAACTGTGTTTGTTGTTTTTGTGAACGTGCTACAGCAATACCTGCTTGAGCTGCAATCATTTGTGGAATTGTATTGAATTGAGGTTCTGCATATAAATCAGATTGTTTCACCAAATCCTCAGGAATAGTCCACTGAATCTTACTGACGTCAAAACCAAGCAAAGTGTATAAGTGTTGTTGATTTTGGCTCAATAAAGATTGTTGAGCGATTAACGCGGATTGAGCAGACTGCAAATAAGACTGTGCTTGTATCGGGTCCGCTTGGCTACTGATACCAGCATTAGCCCTTAGATTCGCCATCTCTTGTATGCGTTTAATACCTGCTATTTGCTGATTCGCGATTTGAATAAGTTTTTTATAACGTTGAATATTAATAATCGTTTGTGCAACATCGAGTGAGATATCATCAATTTTCACCAAAACATTGGCTTGTTCCACAGCAAGTCTTGCTTGTTCTGTATTGACACCAGACTTCACTTTACCGAAGTCATAGACCATTTGAGATGCACTCAAGGCAAGAACTTGCTGACCTCTTGAACTCTTTTGTGTCAAATCACCTGTATTCATACCACCCGTAATCTGCGGATAGTAACCAGCTTTAGCAACATCTATATTTGCATTTTGTGCAGCAAGAGTTGCTAAAGTCTGAGAAATTTCAGGATTACGTTGAACTGCGATCTGTACAGCATCTTTAAGTACGCGAGGCTGACTTTGTATAATCGGTACAGACGCAGGCTGCATAGGTCGCCCGCTACCGACTACGGGTAAATTATTATTCGATGGTGTCACCGTGAAATTACTTAGCTTTTGCATGTTAGCAACTTTGAAATCTTGGTTGCTTTTCGGTGCAAGCAGCTGAGCAATATTATTTTTTAAACTGTGATATTTTTCACTCGGTGTTTCTGCATGTACTACAGGTACGGAAAACGAAAATACACATAATAGCCATTTCAAATCTATACATGTTTTGTGTGTTCCATCATCTACATTTAAATCGTTGTTAATGCTCATATTCTTTTCAAATTGTTATCATTTAAAAGCCCATTCATTCTACTCATTTTTAAAATAAAAACACCATGCGAAAACTACAATTTACACATCGCTTAAATGTTTGTTTTTTGTAATATAGATCACACTTTTTTGCTTATAACTTAGCTATTATTAGCTTTGACCGTAGATTTATTAAATTAAAATCAAATACATAAAAAAGAAGAATGAAAAATATTCCAGTAAAAGTCACGTATCTATTTATTATTTCTATTATTTATAAAAAGAAAAAGAGCTATTTAGCTCTTTTTCATATTGCTCAAATGGCTATTTTTAAACCACAAAATCATCACCTAAATATACTTTGCGCACTTGCTCATTATCTAAAATTTCCTGAGGGGTACCTTCTGCAATGACTGCACCCTCACTCACAATATAGGCTTTTTCACATATCGCTAATGTCTCTCGAACATTATGATCAGTAATCAATACGCCAATACCGCGCTCTTTCAAAGTTTGAATAATATCTTTGATATCACCCACAGAGATTGGATCGACACCTGCAAATGGCTCATCTAGCAACATAAACTTAGGATCTGCTGCTAATGCGCGAGCGATTTCCGCACGGCGTCGCTCACCACCTGATACGCTCATCCCTAATGAATCTTTGATATGGCTAATTTTAAAATCATTCAATAATTCATTGAGACGTTGCTGGCGCTGTTGCTTATTTAAGTCTTTTCTTGTTTCCAAGATCGCCATAATGTTTTCAGAGATCGTGAGCTTTCTAAAAATAGAAGCTTCTTGTGGAAGATAGCCAATCCCTTTTCGAGCACGCTCATGCATCGCAAGATCAGATAAATCGAGATCATCTAAATGAATCTCGCCTTTGTCCATACGTACCAGACCGACAACCATATAAAAGCTCGTCGTCTTTCCAGCACCATTAGGCCCCAGCAAACCCACAATCTGCCCGCTCTGCATTGTAAAAGAAACATCTTTTACAACCCAGCGCTTACTATAATTCTTTGCTAAGTGTTTGATACACAAAGTTTGTGGTTGTTGTGCTGATTGTTCCATTAATCACGCGCCCCTGGGAAGCTTTTAGAACTAGAAGGTGGAATAATGATTTGAACTCGATTGGTAGATGAACCTTGAGCCTCAACATCACCTTTATTCATACTATATTTCAAAGTATTACCACGGATGCTAGAACCATCTTGATATAGATAAGCTTTTCCTGACAAAGTAATAATCCCAGTGTTCGCATTATAAATAATAGTTTGAGCTTCGCCTCTTGCTAAGCCCTTATTTACATCCATTTGCTGCTGAAACTTCGCTGGTTGGCCCTTTGCAGTAATGGTTTGAATTTCTTTCTTACTATTTAATGTTGCAACAATAGAATCTGCTTGTAGCTTCATCGTTCCTTGCTCAATGACAACATTACCCGTATACGTTGTGATACCTGTTTTATCATTATAAGTCGCGCGATCAGCAACCAATGATAATTGTTGATTACGGTCTGAGGGTACGGCAAATGCTGAAACTGAGCTAAATGCAACTGCTATACACGCAACATGTTTTAGGAAAGCTAAACGATATTTAGAATTAGGAATTAGGCGCATACTTTCCTCGAACTTTGAAAAACTCATATTGACCATTGTTTAAATTTGCTTTCAGACCTTGGCTGACGAAAGCTGAATTTGGTGATTGCACTGTAACTTGATGTTGTGTTTCCAACTCTCTCGTTTTTGGATACCCAGTCAACTCATCAGTACGAAACTCCATTTTGTTGCCTTGATCTGATAATTTTGTTGCGACAACATCACCCATTAAAACAATTTTAGTATTGTCGTCATAACCTTTGGCTTGCTTTGCATAAAAAGTCGCATCAGGCTTACCTTGTTTAAACATCACGGCATTGAGTTGACCCAACTGTGAAGTTTTTGACTGCATATTTTGTTCTAATTGCTTGATTTCAGCACGAACGTACAAGTTACCTTGTTCATCCGTTTGGGTTAGGTGAACACCCTGAGCTGAATACGTCATATTTTTAGCCGATTCAACATCAAGCTTTTTCGCTTTGCCGCTATAGTAATAGTAGCCACCGCTAATGGAAGCAACCACTACAGCAACAACATATAAAACTCTGGTATCCATAAACAGGGTTACCTAACCTTTGGGTAGTTCATTCTATATTAATGTGGTACAGCTAAGTATTTTGCAAGTAGCTCTTGGTAAACACCTTTTGAAGTAAGCAACATGTCACAAACTTCTCGTACAGCACCACGCCCACCCATTGCTTGGGTGACAAGATGAGCACGACGACGTACTTCCTCATGCCCATTCGGTACAGTAATACTCATACCCGCAATTGCAAATGCAGATAAGTCAGGCCAATCATCACCCATGTATAGACAATCTTCAGGGAGAATATTGAACTGAGCACAGGCTTCACGTAATGCTGCACCTTTATCTTCACGCCCCTGAAATACTAAATCAACGCCTAAATCTGACATCCGTTTTTCAACTATATGGCTTTTTCGTCCCGTGATAATGATCACTTTCATACCAGCCTGTTGAACCAATTTCATTCCTAAACCATCACGAATATCAAATGATTTAATTTCATCACCCGAATTCGTTAATGTTACAAAGCCATCGCTTAAGATTCCATCGACGTCTAGCACGAGTGCTTGTAAATGACGTGCTTGTTCTTGTAAAGCATAAGATGCCATGGCTTAATTTACTCCTGCCTGAATTAGATCATGCATACTAATAACACCAATAACTTTATTGGCATCATCGACAACTACAAATTGATTGATTTTACGCTCATGCATTTTTTCTAATGCTTCTACTGCGCGAGCTTCCTGAGAAACCGTAAGTGGATTTTTAGTCATGACTTCTGCAACAGGTAAATTAACATCAAAACCTTGCTGATGATCGATCATACGACGTAAATCACCATCAGTAAAAATACCGAGCAATCTATCCTGTTCATCAACAATGGTCGTAAGACCAAGACGTTTATCAGAAATTTCGTATAACACCTTATTCATCGGTGTATCAGGTTTAACTTTGGGTAATTCTGAACCTGTATGCATCAAATGTTTTACATGTAAAAGTAAACGTTTCCCTAAAGCTCCAGCAGGATGCGAACGAGCAAAATCATCTGCCGTAAACCCACGCGCCTCCAACAAAGCCACAGCCAATGCATCACCAAGCACTAAGGTTGCTGTCGTACTTGATGTAGGTGCTAAACCTAATGGACAAGCTTCATCAGCGGCACCTAATGTTAAAGGTACATCAGCATTTTGTGGCATTGGCCCTTTATCATCACGACTAATCGTAATCAGTGGAACGCCTAGATGCTTAATCAAAGGCATAAGCATCATAATCTCATCACTTTTACCAGAGTTTGAGATTGCAATCAGCACATCACCACGCACCAGCATGCCTAGATCGCCATGTCCTGCTTCACCTGGATGCATAAAAAATGAAGGCGTACCTGTTGAAGCAAAGGTCGCCGCCATTTTCCGTCCAATGTGACCAGATTTACCCATTCCAGTAACAACAACACGACCTGAACATTGCAATAAAATCTCACATGCACGATCAAAGCGTTCATCTAATTGTGTTGCAAGAACTTCAATCGCTTGCTGTTCGATGCGCAGCGTTTCTAGCGCGCTTTTTTGGAAATTTATCGTTTGTGACATGCAAGTTTGACTCAAAATAATGTTCAATCTACATAAGCGTAGATGATTTTAATCAAAAGAATTGCGGAGATTCTAGCATAACTGTTTGTGAGAGACGTTTCTAAATGTATAAGATTTCTTAGAAAATGAACAAATATAGAACCCCTATAATTTAATCAGTTCATTCCTTTAGAACATGTTTTTTTATGCGGATAACTTTATGAAAAATGATGCATACGTTATGATGTAACGCTAATTTTGTTGAGTGTTAAAAGCCCTTATGCAACCTTTTGTTTTATATAACTCTGAGCAACGTAAAAAAGTTGAATTTGTCCCACGCAAAGAAGGTCAAATCGACATGTATGTCTGTGGTATGACCGTTTACGATTACTGTCATATCGGACACGCTCGAGTTATGGTTGCATTTGACTACATCATCCGTTTCTTACGTAGTCAAGGTTGGAAAGTACGCTATATCCGCAATATTACTGATATTGACGATAAAATTATTGCGCGTGCTAATGAAAATAGAGAAAGCATCCAACAACTTACTGCACGATTTATCGAAGCGATGAATGAAGATGCTGCTAATTTAGGTTGTGCTGCGCCAGATGAAGCTCCGAAAGCGACTGAATACATTGATCAAATGCAAAACATGATCAGCAATTTGGTAGATAAAGGTGCTGCCTATCCTGCAAGCAATGGTGATGTCTATTTTGAAGTCACAAAATTCGATAAGTACGGTCGACTTTCTGGCCGTAAACTCGATGATATGCAAGCAGGTGCTTCAGAACGCGTAGATGTTGAAGTTGAAAAGAAACATCCTTTTGACTTTGTACTTTGGAAACATGCAAAGGAAAATGAACCTGCTTGGGCATCTCCTTGGGGTAATGGTCGCCCAGGTTGGCATATTGAATGTTCTGCAATGTCGACTTGTTGCCTGGGCAATCATTTTGATATTCACGGTGGTGGTTCAGACTTAATGTTCCCTCATCATGAAAATGAAATTGCACAAAGTGAAGCTTCAACAGGCGAACAATATGTAAATTATTGGATGCATGTTGGATTCATCAATGTCGATGGGGAGAAAATGTCTAAATCACTAGGCAATTTCTTTACGATTAGAGATGTGATGGAAAAATTCCATCCAGAAGTGATTCGTTACTTTATTGTCTCATCACATTATCGTAGTCCAGTCAATTTTTCTGATGTTGCTTTAAAAGAAGCTAAAACTGCGTTGAGTCGTTTCTATCATTCATTTAAAGCCTATCAACAAACATATGGTCAGAAAATTGTTGATGCATTAGATCAAAGTTTTGTTGAACGCTTTAATAACGCAATGTGTGATGATTTCAACACGGCTGAAGCAATGGCTGTTCTATTTGAACTTAATAAAGAGTTAAATCGCGCAGTTAAAGAAGAACAAGCTGAACAAGCAACAGTTCTCTACTCAACTTTACGTCAGCTCACAAATATTCTTGGTCTAGTTCAACACGATGTAGATGAATTCCTTAAATCAGATATCGGACAAGAAGCTCTAACACTTTCTGATGCTGAAATTGAAGACTTTATTCAGCAACGTGTAGATGCGAAAAAGGCTAAAGACTTTGCCAAGGCTGATAGTATTCGACAGTCTTTACTCGATCAAGGCGTGGTTTTAGAAGACACTCGCCAAGGTACAATTTGGAGACGTGCTGATTAATTCAACACTTAGGATTATAGAGAGTTGACAGTTTAATGAAATTCTCTATAATGCGTCCATATTGCGGGAATAGCTCAGTTGGTAGAGCATAACCTTGCCAAGGTTGGGGTCGCGAGTTCGAGTCTCGTTTCCCGCTCCAAAATTTAAAAAAGCTCTAGTCATTTGATTAGGGCTTTTTTTATTTCTTCTCATTCGATCATAAATCTACAAATAACTGTTTGGCGAATCCAGATTATTATCTATCCATCATTAAGCTTCCTAAACAAATTAAATAAAAATCATAACCATGGTTTAATCAGATTTACCAAAAGTTCAAGAACACTTACACTCATCCCCTACACTTTTTTTCATAACTCTCATAATTTAATCCTTTGTGTTTTTTTAAATTAGTTTTAGTAAAAATGAAAAAATCTATTATTGCCCTATCGATTGCATCTATTTTTCTTGTAGCTTGTAGCAAAATAGAGAATAAAAAAACTGAAGAACAAGCACCGACTTCTGCCACAAGTGAAGTAGTAGCAGAAACTACAGTTACAGATAACGCACATACTGCAGAAAATGCTTTAGATTGGAATGGTACTTATAAGGGTGTATTACCCTGTGCTGATTGTGAAGGTATTGAAACTAAATTAGAGTTAAATTCAGATAAAACGTATGAAATTAAAGAAACATATCTCGGTAAAGGGGATGGTAAACCTTTTGAAAGTAAAGGTAGTTTCCAATTCGATAGCAAAAACCCTTCAGTGATTGAACTAGACCAAGCAGGTGATGGACGTAAATATTTTGTCGCTGAAGGTTATCTTAAAGCTTTAGATTTAGAAGGTAATGAAATTACAGGCGAGTTAGCTGATAAATATCAATTGAAGAAAGAAGCTGAATAATAGATTTTCTGCTTAATTATTTTTTCTAGAAACATAATAAAAAAAACCCTGCATAAGCAGGGTTTTTTCGAATCAATCAGAAGCGATTAGCCACCGAATTGGTTCATTGTGTTTTTGCTAGCATCACCAGCTTTAAGTGCGTTCTCACCAGCAAAGATTTCTTTGTGATCATCACCGATGTCAGAACCAGCCATTGCTTGGTGTTTAACACATGCGATACCACCGCGGATTTCTTTACGTTGTACGCCAGCAACATAAGCCAACATACCTTCTTCACCGAAGTAACCTTTAGCAAGCTCATGAGTAGAAAGAGCAGCTGTGTGGTAAGTAGGAAGAGTGATCAAGTGGTGGAATACACCTGCTTCACGTGCAGCATCAGCTTGGAAAGTACGGATCTTTTCATCAGCATCAGCAGCTAATTCAGAGTTATCGTACTCAGCGCTCATTAATTTAGCACGGTCGTAACCAGATACATCTTTACCTTCAGCAACCCAACGGTCATACGCTTGTTGACGGAAGTTTAAAGTCCAGTTGAACGATGGAGAGTTGTTATAAACAAGTTTCGCGTTTGGAACTTGTTTTTTGATGTCGTTTACGAAACCAGCAATACCAGCAACGTCTGGAGTTGGAGTTTCGATCCAGATCATGTCAGCGCCGTTTTGTAAGCTAGTTACACAGTCAAGCACAACGCGGTCGTGTTGAGTGCCTTCACGGAACTGGTATAAACCAGAAGCTAAACGAGTTGGGCGGTGTAATTTGCCATCACGCTTGATAAGGATTTCGTCATCAGAAGCTTCAGAAATATCGATTTCTTTAGTGTCTAAGTAGCTGATGTATTGAGAAGCTAAATCACCTTTCTCTTTAGATACAGGGATCTTTTGAGTTAAGTCAGCACCTTCAGAGTCAGTACGTGCAACGATAACACCTTCGTCAACACCAAGCTCAAGGAATGCATAACGTACAGCATTGATTTTAGCTAAGAAGTCTTCGTGTGGAACAGTTACTTTACCAGCTTGATGACCACATTGTTTAGCGTCAGAAACTTGGTTTTCGATTTGTATTGCACAAGCACCAGCTTCGATCATTTGTTTAGTTAACAAATAAGTTGCTTCTTCGTTACCGAAACCAGCATCGATGTCAGCAATAATTGGCACAACGTGAGATTCAAAGTTGTCGATTTGTGAAATGATTTCAGCAGCTTTAGCAGAATCACCAGCTTGTTCAGCTTTTTGTAAAGCGCGGAACAAATCATTTAATTCTTTAGCGTCAGCTTGACGTAAGAATGTATAGATTTCAGCGATTAGTTTAGGCACAGCAGTTTTTTCGTGCATAGATTGGTCAGGAAGTGGACCAAATTCTGAACGAAGAGCAGCAACCATCCAACCAGAAAGGTAGATGTAACGTTTGCTTGTAGTACCGAAGTATTTTTTGTTCGCAATCATTTTTTGTTGCGCGATGAAACCGTGCCAGCAACCTAATGATTGAGTGTATTTGCTTGAATCAGCGTCATATTCAGCCATATCTTTACGCATGATAGCAGCTGTATATTTAGCGATGTCTAAACCAGTGTGGAAACGGTTTTGAACCATCATACGAGCAGCATCTTCTGGGCGAATCGCACCCCAAGTACCACCTAATTTTTCTTTAACGGCACGAACGTGCTCTAAAGCTGATTGATATGTCATGATATTTTCCTTTCAGGGATTGGCATCGAATGCACGCTGAAAACCATGCTTTTTTATAGGCTAGATTTCAAGCACTTCATCAATATGTTGCACAGCTTAGTCTTTGCCAAGAGATTAATCCAATATTCTTGGGTAATTTTCGGTATTTTTTTTTGAAATATGCCTTTGAACATGAACTTATAGCGAGTCCAAGTCATTACAAACCATTGTTTTAAATAATATTTAATTAATCTTAACAATGAGATTAGAAAATCAAATTTATTAAAAATGAATATCTTTTAATCGCTCATCTTTCAGAGTTCCACCCCTAAAATTTTATCAAATTGACATTTTTAGCCATTTAATAGGTCATTTATTTTGTTATTTACTAAACAACTGTGCTTGATATCTTTGGTTAATTCTAAACCAAATTTAGATGTACTTTATTTTTTCTCAAATTGCGTTTTTAACTAGGGTCTGTTGACATTTACTGTTCATAATTAAACCTATAAAGGTAGCCATAAAAATATACAGGCTAAGGCAACAGCACTTTGATAATTTCTTTTGAGCTTGTCATATCGAGTAGCTATCCCTCTAAATTGTTTTAATCTACAAAACATATTTTCAACTAAATGCCTGATTTTATATAAATACCAGTCCATATGATCATTGTTCGATTGGCTATTTATTTTCTTTGGTATATTCGCTTTTGTTCCTGTTTTTCTGATCTGCTCACGCAGTGGTTCTGAATCATAGCCTTTATCTGCGCATACCACTTCTGTCTCTTTTAAATCTAATGTTGCTATTAAATCAGGTGCAACTTTGATGTCATGTGTAGTGCCATCGGTAATCATGAAATCAATAGGATTGCCATGTGAATCAACAATCAAATGTATTTTTGAGGAGTTTCCTCCTACACTTTTAGAAATGGATTGATTCGCTATACCGGCAGAATGTTGATGAGCACGTACGTGAGAGCCATCAATAAAAATCCACTCCATATCGGGGCATGATGCTAATAATTTGAATAATCTAAGCAACTTACCGCTGCTTGACCAACGATTAAAACGTTTGAAAATAGAGTTTGATTGACCGAAATAGGAAGGAATATCTCGCCACGGACAGCCTGTTCTAATTCTATAGAGAATAGCTTCAATAAAATTACGTAAATTTGAGTTGTGATGAATAGATAAATTACGCAAAATAGTTTTCAACTTTTGCCAGTGTTGATCTGTCAGCATGGTACGAGGCATAGCGAATAGTAAAATT